>DAIQOB010000014.1:4929-17504 GCA_036788075.1 Syntrophobacteraceae bacterium | reverse complement strand
TACAAAGGCTATCCGGAACGCTACAAGATCGGCCTGCCCATCACGGGGCTGGACCGCATCTCTCCAGACTGCCGGGTCTTTCATTCGGGAACGGGCTGGGACGAGGCCGGACGGCTGGTGACGACAGGCGGCCGGGTTCTCTGCCTCGTGAGCACGGGAGACACCCTGGCTCAAGCCCGGGAAATCGCTTACAGAGAAATGGAAAAGGTCTCGTTCGAAGGGCTCTACTTCCGCAGCGACATCGGCAGGGAATGAGCGTTTGGCCAACATTGCAGGGAGTCTTGCAGCAATGAGTCAGAAGAAGGATGCCCCCCTGGTGGGCATTGTCATGGGGAGCGATTCGGATCTTCCCATCATGGAAGAGGCCTTCAAGGCCCTGGATGGCTTCGAAGTCCCCTACGAAGTCCGGATTCTTTCGGCCCACCGCTCGCCCGAAGCGACGGCGGCCTACGTGAAGACCGCCGCTGAGCGCGGATTGAAAGTCCTCATCGCCGGAGCCGGCTGGGCCGCGCACCTGGCGGGAGTCATCGCCGCGGAAACCATTCTGCCGGTCCTGGGCGTTCCCATCGACTCCTCGCCGCTGCAGGGGATGGATTCGCTGCTGTCCACCGTGCAGATGCCTCCCGGCATTCCCGTCGCCACCATGGCCATCGGCAAGGGCGGCGCCCGGAATGCAGCCCTGTTCGCCGTGCAGATCCTGGCCCTGCAGGACCCCCTGCTTGCCGAAAAACTGCACGCGCACAAAAGGAAAATGGCCGAGGAGGTTGTGGGCGAGAAGAACCGGAAGCTGGAAGACTATCTGGCTGCACGGAAATCGGCTTCCAAGGGAGAATAGCCGGCCCCCTCGGGAACCGGTATTCGGATGGCCTTTTCGCAAACGTCATGGTATCTTTCGCTCCCATGTCAAACTGCCCCGTATGGAAGGTGGACCCCGCCCGGCCGGAAGCGACGGCGATGGATGCCGCGGCTGCCCTTGTGCGTGAGGGAGGAGTCATCGTCTATCCTACTGAAACCTTCTATGGACTGGGGGGTGATCCCAGGAGGGCGGCCGCCATAGAACGCATTTTTCAGATCAAGGGGAGGAGCTTTCACAAACCCCTTCCCCTCATCGCCTCCCGGATGGACAGCCTTCGCAGCGCTGTGGGGGATTGGCCTTCCACCGCCCAAAAACTGGCCGACGCTTTCTGGCCCGGGCCCCTGACCCTGATCCTCCCCGCGCACCCTGCCCTGCCTTCCATGCTCCATGCGCAGACCGGCAAAATCGCCGTTCGCGTCTCATCTCACCCCGTCGCAACAGCCCTTGCGGCAGCCGTGGGGGGACTCTTGATATCAACGAGCGCCAACACGTCCGGAGAGCCGGCGTGCAGCAATCCCGAAGACCTCTCGGAGTCGCTGCTCCACCGGGTGGACGGGTTGCTCCATGGGGGGCGCCTCCCCGGAGGAGCGCCTTCCACCATCGTGGATGTGAGCGTACACCCGCCCCGCCTGGTGCGTGAAGGGATCTTGCCCTGGGATGAGGTGAAAAACTGGTGTGAAACATAAAGGACGCTGAAAACGCAGGCTGGTGCGCGCTGATGGACGCTGAAGGATATTTTGATTGGGATTTTGTCAGAGTTCTTCCGCAGCCCCAGGCCTTTTTTCAAGGTGCTATCCCATAACTTTTTTCATTCAGAGTACGCCGTTGTGCAAAGTTCACTGATCGTTGCTTTTGTGTTGCTTTTCGTTTTGCTTGTGGGGCTCATTGTCCTGGCTTCCCGGCGATGGCGTCGCCTGGCCGAGAGCGAGCCACGGGTCATCCTGACAGGCGGCGGTACAGGCGGGCACGTCAATCCAGCCCTGGCCATTGCCGAAGGGATCAAGAACCGAGATCCGGACACTCAATTCCTCTATGTTGGAGTGCGTGGCAAAGCCGAAGCCGTCATTGTGCGGCGCGTAGGCTACCCACTGGTATTTGTTTCCTCCGAGGGCTTTCCCGGCCTGAGACCTTCCTTCCGCACCCTGAGGTTTCTCTGCCGTTTGTCCCTGGGAGTCGTCCAGTCTCTTTTCATTCTGTTTCGCTTCGCGCCCCGCTGGGTCGTTGCCACGGGGGGGTATGTGAGTGCGCCCATCATCATCGCCACGCTGATATTGCAGGCGCTGCGCCTTTCACCCACGAAAATATTCCTTCACGAACAGAACAGCATTCCCGGACAGCTCAACGCCTTCCTGGGACGGTGGGTGGACCGGGTGCTCCTCACCTTTCCCCAGACGCTTTCCTTCTTCAAGAAGAACGGCGTCGTGGTGGGATACCCCATCCGCGGTTCCATCGCTCTCAAACCCAGGGAAGAAGCCCTGAAAGACCTTTCGTTCACCCTTCCCCCCGGCCGCCAGGTGGTGTTCGCTTTCGGAGGCTCCCAGGGCGCCCGCACCATCAACCGCGCCCTTGTCGATGCCCTGCGCCACCTGCTCCCCCACCGCGACCGCCTTTTCATCGTCCACGGCATGGGCCTCAATCAAGCCGGGGGCTACGATGCCGCCGCGGACACCATGGCGCGCATGGAAGCCTTGTTCGAGCCGGAAGAACGGGCCATGCTCGACACCTTCTACTATCGACAGGATTATTTTCATAACATCGGAAACGTTTATTCCATCAGCGATCTCATCGCCTGCCGCAGCGGCGCGGGCAGCCTCAATGAAATATCCCAGCTGGGAAGGCCGGCCATCCTCATCCCCAAAGCAAATCTCCCCGGAGATCACCAGGTCATGAACGCACGGGCCATGAAGCATGGAGGCGGCGCGGAAATCCTCTTTGAAGACACCATTGTGGAGCAGGGGGAAGTCCTGGAAAAGTTGGATGGAGAAGTACTGGCCGAAAAGATCCTGCGGCTCCTGAACAGCCCGCAGCGGCTGAACGAAATGGCGGCACTCAGCGGGCAGTTTTTGCGGCGCAATGCGGTGGAGCGCATTCTGAGCGAACTGTACCAGGATGACAGCTACAACAACGGGACGGGATACAAGTCCATTCCCTTCAAGCCGCTTCTCACCAACCACCGCCTGCTCCTGGTCCTCCAACGGGCCCACCAGGCGGACCCCATGGGCTATAATCCCGCTTCGGCTGTCGGCGATGAGGACGATCTCACCTACTACCAGCATCGGGCCGCGGGGCTCCTCAGCCATGAGCCCTGGCAGGATCGCAACCTGGGGGTCAAGCTCATCGGGCTGACTCTGTATCGTGAAAAGATCCCTACCCTGCTGCACATGCTTTCGGACACCACCCCCACATCCCGGATCAAACGGTGCTTCGGTGGAGATTTCAACCAGGTCGGCTTCATTCGCAGAAACATCGTTCAAGCCCTGCAGATTCTCGATCAGATGGATCCCGAGGTCGAACGCCACCTGCTCCGGGCCATGGAGGATCCCTACTTCGAAGTCCGTTCCCAGGCATGCATTGCCGCCGCTCATTTTGGACCGCAGCTGGTGGGAAAAGATAACTGGCTCCAGGGCGTCATCCAGAGGCTCAAGGACTCCTGCTTCGAAGTCTCCGTGGAGGCCGCCAAGGCCGTGGGCGAAATCGGTGTGGACCACCGCGCCCTGGACGTGCTGCTGCAGTTGAAGGAATCTCACTACTGGCAGGTGCGGGACGCCGCCCTCAAAGGCATCAAACGCCTTTTGGAGCGGCGCGTCATCGCCCCCTCTCCGGAGCTGCTCACGCAGATCGCGTCGTTTATCCTCACGACAACGGATTTTCGGCCTCACTTTTCCATCAAGGAAACCTATCAGACCCTCCAGAAGCTCTGCCGAGAGAGAGAGTCCGAGAATGTCGTGTATGCCGCTCCCGAAATCCTGCCCGAAACCGCCTTAAGGAAACGCATGTCATGATTTACGAAATATGCAACTTTCTCATGCAGCTTTCGGAAACCTTCTCCTTTTTCCGACTGGTGAACTACATCACCTTCCGGGCCATCATGGCCGCTCTGACAGCGGTGATTGTCCTCTTTCTTTTCAGCCGGTATTTCATTCTTTTTGTCCACCGCCGCTGCCTCCTGGACCAGGTTCGAGAAACGGGCATCGATTCCGCTTTCGACAAGCGGGGGACCCCCACAATGGGAGGGGTTCTCATCGTCGGATCGGTTCTGTGCTCCATGATCATCTGGGGAAACTGGCGCAACCCGTTTCTCCTCTGCTCCATTGCGGGAATGCTCTGGTTCGGGCTCATCGGCTTCTACGACGACATGGCCAAGGTTCGAAGAAAGAGCGGGGACAGCGGCATGTCCGAAAAATGCAAGCTTCTGCTCCAGGGAGGCTTCGCTCTCCTCTTCGCGTGGGTTTGCGTAGGCCCTTACGCCCCCCTGGGTGAGGAATTGGCTACAAAAGTGTACATCCCGTTTTATAAACACGCCCTCGTCGACCTCGGCCCCTACCTCTACGGACTCTTCATCTTCTTTTTCCTCATCTTCGTCACCAATGCCGTCAACATCACGGACGGGCTGGACGGACTGGCCATCACACCCACGATTTTCGTCGTGGGCGTCCTGGGGATCTTTGCCTACGTGGAAGGCAATCGCATTTATTCCGCCTACCTCTACTACCCCTACCTGCGCAATGCCGGGGAACTGGCCATCTTTGGGGCGGCCTTCCTGGGGGCAGGCCTGGGTTTCCTTTGGTATAATGCCTACCCGGCTCAGATCTTCATGGGCGATACGGGCTCCCTGGCTATCGGCGGCACCATGGCCGTCGTTTCTGTGCTCCTCAAGCAGGAGATGCTCTTTCCCCTGCTGGGGGGGCTCTTCGTGTCCGAAGCGCTGACGAGCCAGATTCAGGATAAGATCGGAGTGCGCTGGATAGGGCGCCGGATCTTTTACCGGGCACCTCTCCATCACAATCTTCAACACAAGGGGATGGCCGAAACCAAAGTCGTGATCCGGCTTTGGATCGTCTCGGGAATCCTGGCGCTCATTTCCCTGGCCACCCTGAAACTGCGCTGAAAAGGAAAAGCCATGCACATTCTGATACTTGGAGCAGGCGCCATGGGCAGTCTCCTGGGAGCCAGGCTTTCCAGGACGGAAGCGAGCGTCACACTTTTCAGCACCAACCGGGAGCACATCCAGGCTATCCAGGCCCACGGACTCTCCATCCTGGAGTTGGACGGCAGCGAGCAGCACTACGACCTGGCTGTGTGCGACCATCCCCACAAGATCCAGGAAGAAGTCGACCTGGTCATTGTCCTGGTGAAGAGCTACGCCAGCGAAGAAGCCGTCGGGAGCATCCTGGGATCCTGCCATACCGGGACCCTCTTTCTCACGCTGCAAAACGGCATCGGCAACTGGGAGCACATTGCCGGGGTGGTGGGTACGGAATCCGTCCTCCTGGGAACGACGGCGCAGGGAGTGACCCGGCTGAGCCCGGGAAAAATTCGCCATGGCGGCAACGGAGCCACCTTCATCGGAGAACCTCGGGAACCGGCGTCCCACCGGGTGCAGTGCATCGTGGATCTTTTTCGGAAGGCGGGGCTCGAGGCCCACCCCAGTGACGCAATGCAGCAGCTCATCTGGGAAAAGCTCATGATCAACGTGGGAATCAACGCCATCACAGCCCTGACGGGGATTCGCAACGGCATGATCGTCGAAGTGGAAGAAGCGAGAGAGCTTTCCAGGGCCGCCGTGGTGGAAGCTGTCACGGTGGCGGAAGGCAGGGGATTCAAGATGCCGGGAAATATGGTGGAGAGGGTGATAAAGGTCGCTCAGGCTACGGCGGTCAACCGCTCTTCCATGGGCCAGGATGTCGACCGCAGGAAGCGCACGGAAATCGACGCCATCAACGGCGCCGTCGTGCATTTCGCCAGGCAGGACCAGGTCCCCGTTCCCGTGAATAAGACCCTCACGCAGCTCATCAAGATTCTGGAGGCAGGCTGTGCCAAAGGAGATCAAACCGGGTGATCCCGGGATTCCATAAGCTTCCCGGCTCACCCGGAGCCATAGCTGGAAGAAGTAGTGATCGGAAGTGCAGCCCGGCTTGACGGATTTTGGAAGAAATTTCGACGCATCCGCCACTTGGCATGGACACCGACGCTAACACAACCGAAACCTCCAACCCTCGTGTGGCATTCCGGCACGAAAGAGCAGTAACGCTTTTTGTTGTGGTGATTTGAGCCGTCAGGGGAAAAGGGTGCGCCACCAGGCCCGATCCGACGGTCAGACACTAACACCTCAGAAGAAAGGAAAAAGACCATGCAGAAACGGATCACGGTTCCCGACATCATGGCCGCCAAGGGCAAGAGAAAGCTCACCGAACTGACCGCATACGATTACCCGACCGCCCTCTGGGTCGATCAAAGTGGAATCGATATGGCGCTGGTGGGGGATTCCCTGGCTATGGTCGTCCTCGGGCACGAAGACACCCTCTCCGTGGGAATGCCCGAAATGATTCACCACACCCGAGCCGTTTCCCGGGGGGCCCAACGCTCCCTCGTCATTGCCGACATGCCCTTCATGTCGTATCAGGCAAGTCTTGAACAGGCCCTCATCAATGCCGGCCTCCTTCTCAAGGAGGGTCGGGCCCAGGCGGTCAAGCTGGAAGGCGGCTCCAGGGTGGTACCCCAGATCCGCGCCATGGTGGATGCGGGGATTCCCGTCCAGGGGCATCTGGGACTTACTCCCCAGAGCTCGGCGCAGTTCGGCGGCTTCAAGGTCCAGGGAAAGACGGCCGAGGCGGCCAAGGTACTCATAGACGACGCCCTGGCCCTTACCGAAGCGGGCTGTTTCAGCATCGTCCTGGAAGCCATCCCTGCCTCCATTGCCGCCAGGATCACTGAAGCCATTCCCATTCCCACCATCGGAATCGGTGCAGGACCGCATTGCGACGGGCAGGTACTCGTGGTTCACGACGTGCTCGGACTCTACGAACGATTCACGCCGAAATTCGTCAAACAATATGCGAAGCTGGGAGACCCCATCCGCCAAGCCCTGGCCCGGTACCGCGAAGAAGTGGAAAACGGGACCTTCCCCGGCCCGGAGCACACCTTCTCCATCGATGCGGGAGAGGTGAGCAAGCTCGATACGGCCCAGAGCAAAGATTCAAAATAAGCGACGGAAAACCTCCAGCACCGCCATGAAAGGCATCGCTGGAGGTTTTTTTCAGTCCTTGAGCGCCTGTCGGTACTGCCCCAGAGCCATGAGGGGAAAATAGAGGCGGTAGTAACGGTAGCGGATGTAGAAGTGATTGGGAAATCCGGTTCCCGTGAAATACCTTTCGTCCCAGGTACCGTCGGCATTTTGCGATTCCAGGAGATACTGCACCCCTCTGCGCACTTCCGGGCTGTCGGCTTCTCCGCAGACCAGCAGTCCCATCAAGGCCCAGGCGGTCTGTGACGGCGTGCTGGGACCCTTTCCGCGCAGGTGGGAGTGCCGGTAGGATGCACAGGTCTCGCCCCACCCTCCATCGAGATTCTGGTGGGTCTTGAGCCATCGCACCGCCGCCTGAATGTAGGGGGAGGAAGGATCTTCCCCGATGGAAACGAGCCCTCGAAGGACCGACCAGGTGCCGTAAATGTAGTTTACCCCCCAACGCCCCCACCAGGCCCCATCGGGCTCCTGCAGGGATCTGATGAACTGAATCCCGCTTTGAGCCCTGGGATGGGAACGATCGTATCCGAAGTATCCCATGGCCTCCAATACCCTCCCGCTCACGTCGGCCGTAGGCTCGTCCACCATGGCTTCCTGGTCTGCGAAGGGAATCCTGTTCAGAATGGTCATGGTGTTGTCCCGATCGAAAGCCGCCCAGCCTCCGCAGGAGCTCTGCATGCTCAGGCACCATTCCATGCCCAGCGATTTACCGCACTCGATGCCCTCGCAGTTGGGCGGGCTTACACGATGGAGCGCCAGCAGCACGACGGCCGAATCATCCACATCGGGGTAGTGATTATTGACGAATTCGAAGGCCCAGCCTCCCGGAGCGCAGCAATTTTTCACCTGCCAATCGCCTCCGGTCTTGATCTGTTTCTCCAGGAGCCAGCGGGTGGCCTTCACCAACACCGGGTGGTCCGAAGGCATTCCCCCCTCCAGAAGAGCCAACGCCGCAAGGGCAGTGTCCCAGACGGGCGAAATGCACGACTGCAAACGCAGCCCGCCCTCATCCTCCAGGCAGAAATTCTCCAGGGCATGCAATCCCCTCACAATGGGAGGATCCTCCAGGGAATACCCCAGGTAATGCAGCGCCAGGAGAGAATAGACCATGGCCGGCTGGATCCCCCCCCAATCCCCTGTTTCCTCCTGGTGCTCCAGGATCCAGGTCTCCGCTTCCTGTACCGCGCGGTTTCGCAGTGACGGCAGGGGATTCCGTTCAATGGCTTTGGCTGCACGGTCGAACAGATAAAAAAGCTTGTGGGTCATGGACTGGAAACGGTGCAATCCAATTTCCGGGCCTTTCACGTACAGTTCGGAAATTCCCAGAGATGCCGGCAAGGCGTATTTGGGGCGGATGGCCAGAACAATGGAAAGGGGAACGGCGGTTCCCCTGGCCCAACTGGAAAATTCATAAATGCTGAAATAGAAGTGAGAGGGAAGCAGGACCAGTTCCACGGGCATGGAGGGAACTTCGTTCCAGTCGTATTGAGAGAAGAGGGCCAGCCATATCTTGGTGAAAACGCGCGCCGATTCGATACCTCCCTTGGCAAGGATGAATTCCCGCGCCCTTCGGAGAGGCTCCGATGCGGGATCCTGGCCTGCGAGCTTCAGGGCGAAATACGCCTCTATCGTCGTACTGAGCTCTCCGCCGTCTCCGTAGTAGAGTCCCCAGGAGCCGTTGGATGCCTGCTTCCTCAGCAGGTACTTTACCATGGCTTTTTCCCGCTCCGGCTGACAAATTTCCAGGAGGCGGAGGAGCATGAGGTACTCACTGGTGATGCTGACATTGGACTCCAGTTCTGCCCACCAGTAACCCTCCGGATGCTGCGCCTCCATGAAGAAGCCAGTCACCTTCTCCAGGGCCCTTTCCACCCTGCCCTTCCAAAAGCTCCTGGAGTCGAGAAGCTGGTCCTTCACCACAGCAGGTCCCAGGGGCCCGCCTCCATTTTGAGCGGTCCAAAACGCCTGCAACCGGTCCCCCAGCGAGCTGTCGAAGCTGCTGAACGATCCCTCATATCCCGTTTCCAGGAAATCCGACTTGCTCTCTTTTTTTCGTGTGACTGGATTCATAACCCCACCCACTGCTCGAGTGACGCATTCTCATACTGTAAAGCGGCAGAAAAATTAACTATTGGACGTGTGTGTCGAAAGGCTTCCACGAACGACCCTCAAGATGGATCAGAGTAATCTATTATAGTTTAGAGATATTCTCAAGCTCACCCCATTGGACTCCAGAAGATCAAAAACCTCCTGCACGAGGCGAGCCTCCTGCCGTTTCCTCCCAGCCTCCACCCAGCGCTTTATACAGGCTGATGAGATCACTCACAACCCTCGTTTCCGTCACGGCGAGTCCGTTTTCGATGTCGTTCAATCTCCTCTCGGCATCGAGGACTGTCAAGAAATTCTGCAATCCGTTCCGATACTGAGCCTCGGCCATTTGAACGGCTTTAGCCTGAGCGGCGTACGACGCGGCAATCCGTTCCTGCTCCAGCCGGCGTTGAGCGTAACGCACGAGAGCCGTTTCCACATCTTTTAGAGCTGAAAGCACCGCCTGCCGGTAGGCAGCCAGGATCTCGTCCCTGCGCGCTTCACTCGCAGCGATGTTGGCCCGGATCCGGCCGCCTTGAAAGACGGGCCAGGAAATACTGGGCCCCAGGGACCAGGCCAGGCTGTTGGCTTGAAAAACATCTGTGAATTTCTTGCTCTCCAGGCCGGCGGATCCTGTCAGAAAGAAGCGTGGGAAGAGATCTGCAGTGGCTGCACCGATATCCGCCGTGGCAGCGTGCAGGTTCCGCTCAGCCCTCCGCACGTCGGGCCTGCGGCGAAGGAGGTCCGAAGGCAGCCCCACGGGCACGACGTCGGGAGGGCCGGGCAGAGGCTGCGTTTCCAGCAGCTCCTGGAGAAGCGCATCCGGGGGTTCTCCCGTGAGAACGGCAATAGCGTAAGCTGCAGCCCGAATGTTGGCCTGGAGGGGAGGAATGTTCGAGAGGGTCTGTTCCAGCTGGGCACGGGCCTGCTCGACCTCCAGCTGGGACGCCAGGCTGGCCTCCCGCTTGTTTTCCACCAGCCTCAGAGTGTGCTTCTGGAGTGCGGCGTTTTTTTCGGCGACGGCCAGCTGCCGCTGCGCGCCTCTCAGCTCCACATAGAGCCTGGCCGTTTCAGCCGCAACGCTCACGAGGACATCCCGGTAGCTTTCCTGTGAGGCTTCCTCCCGTGCTGTGGCGGCTTCCACCGAGCGCCTTGCCCCCCCGAAGACGTCGATTTCCCAGGAGGCGTCAAACCCTGCCTGGTAGAGATCCTGGTCGATGGCATCGATCCTTTTCATGAACGGCCCCATGACCGTGGTCTCACTGCCCTCGGAGTGGGCGTACCCCGCTCCAGCGGTGACGGACGGCAGGAGCGTCCCGAAAGCGGCGGCGCGCTGGGCCCTGGCCTGCCGTACCCGGGCTGCCGCCGCTTTGAGGTCCTGGTTGTCGCTGAGGGCCTTTTCCACGCACTGAACCAGGAGGGGATCTTCCAGCTGTCGCCACCACGTCGACTCCACGGGCTGGAGCGCATCGCTCCCCCGGGGCTGGGTCCATTGCTCCGGGCGGGGCACCGGGGGTGGAGTGTAATTGGGTCCGACGGGGGCGCATCCCCACAGGAACAACCCCATCAGAAGGAACGGTACCAGGCGCACTCTCCGTCGGGAATTCATCGGGTTTCCTCCCTGCTCCACTGCTGCTGGAGTCGTTTCAAGCCGCCCAGGGCAAAAGTCGTGATGTGACGGGCCAGTTCATCGATGCTTCCCGGATGAAAATCCAGCTCCAGCAAAAAGCGCTCGATGGTTGTCCGGTTCTGAAACACGAAAAGGCATTGAGAAATGATGCTCAGCGCCCCTCGAATGACCGCCGGATGATCCGGCGGCAGGCAGATGATTTCCGCCACGATGCGGCGAAAGAGGAGAAGGCTCGGCCGGATCTGGGTTGCGAAGATTTCCCCGAAGGCCTCCGTCGGACAGCTCATCTCCCGGACGAAGAGCTTGTTGTGCCAGCTGCCGGCCTCCCCGTCGAGGAAGGCGTGGAGCAGGGCGGATATCACCCGCCCGAGCTTCTCTTCGGGATCTCCCTCCTCCACCAGGATAGCCTTTATGGCCTCGCGGTCCACCACGCGGCGGTCTGTCTCCCGGATGACTTCCAGGTAGAGTTGTCGTTTGCCCCCGAAATGGTAATTGACCGCAGCCGGGTTGACCTGGGCCAGCTCACAGATCTCGCGGGCGGTGGTCCGCTCGTATCCCTTATGGGAAAAAAGCCTTCCGGCAGCTTCCAGGATGCGGCTGCGTGTCTTATGTTCCCCGGCCGACAGGGCATCCCTCTGGGCCGGGGCCTCGTTGGTCATGGCACTGTTCATGGAATCATTTTTCCTTTCAGCACTGCATGGACGGTTTCACCCTGTTGGTAGCACCCTGTCCCCGAATGTGTCAAATTGAAATTTTAAATTCAAATTTTAATTTGACTTCCCTGCACCTCCCTGCGTAGGATGCGGCTGGAAAACGGGGAGGAAATACACGGTGAAAAAGAGACTTTTATTGCTGATCATCCTGCTGGCGGCCCTGGGGGCTGCGGCTTACTGGTTTCTTCAAAGGCAGAAGGGGGAGGTTCGCAGGGAGATCACCCTCTACGGCAATATGGACCTGAGGCAGGTGGCGCTGGCATTCAACGGATCGCAGCGCATTGCCCGGCTCCTGGTGGAAGAAGGGGATCATGTGCAGCCCGGCCAGGAACTGGGAATTCTCGAAAAGGATCGCCTGGAGGCTTCGGTGCTGCAATCCCGGGGGAAAGTGGAAGCGCAGCGGCACGTCGTCGAGCGTCTCGAGAACGGAACGCGCCCGGAAGAGATCGCCCAGGCGCGAGCCAACGTACAGTCGGCTCGGGTGGACCTGAAAAACGCCCGCCTGAGGCATGACCGCCTGAAGAAGGTGGTCGCCAGCGGTGCGGCCAGCGAGCAGGATGTGGACAACGCCCGCACGGAAATGGACGTGGCCGAGGCGCGCCTGGAGGTGACCCAGAAGGCCCTGGACCTGGCCGTGGCGGGACCGAGAAAGGAAGATATCGCCGAAGCGAAGGCCCGCCTTCGGGCCGATGAAGCCGAGCTCGCACGGCTGCAGACAGAGCTGGCCGATGCAACGCTGATTTCCCCCACTCACGGGGTCATTCAGAACCGCATCCTGGAACCGGGCGAAATGGCGTCTCCAGGCAAACCGGTTTTCACCATCGCCGTGACGGATCCCAAATGGGCAAGAACGTACGTCACCGAACCGGATCTCGGGAAGGTGAAGAACGGGATGACCGCTGCCATCACCACGGACAGTTTTCCCGGCAAACGCTACGAGGGCTGGGTGGGGTTCATTTCCCCCACGGCGGAATTCACACCCAAGTCTGTGGAGACGACGGAGCTTCGGACGGCCCTGGTCTATGAAGTTCGTGTCTACGTCAG
>DAIQOB010000014.1:0-4829 GCA_036788075.1 Syntrophobacteraceae bacterium | reverse complement strand
ATCCTCAACAGGTACAGTCCCGGGTGGGGTACATGCCCCAGAAATTCGGGCTCTACGAGGACTTGACCGTCCAGGAGAACCTCGATCTTTACGGCGACCTCCACGGAATCACCGGGGAGCAGCTGGCCGAGCGCACACCGGCCTTGATGCAGATGACGGGGCTCGGCCGTTTCATGGATCGCCTGGCCGGAAGGCTTTCCGGGGGTATGAAACAGAAGCTCGGTCTGGCCTGCACCTTGCTCAGTTCCCCGGACGTGCTCCTGCTCGACGAGCCCACCGTAGGCGTCGATCCCCTATCCCGCCGGGACCTCTGGGAGATCATCCATCAGCTGGTGGCTGATCAGGGGCTCAGCGTGCTGGTGAGCACCTCCTATCTCGATGAAGCCGAACGGTGCCACCGGGTGGTGGTGCTGCACCACGGACAGCTGCTGGGAGAGGGCCCCCCGTCGCGGGTGAGCGAAGCAGCGGCGGGCCGATCGTGGCTCGCCGAGCCTCCGGCCTCTCTCAAACCGCGTCAGCTCCAGTCCCGCCTCATCACGTCACCGGGTATTGTGGATGCCACCCTGGAAGGGAAACGGGTGCGTTTCGTCGCATCAGACGACACTCCCTGGGAGTCCGGAATCCTGGAAAATGCCGCCTGCCATGAAACGCCGCCCCGCTTTGAAGACGGGTTCATGGTGCTCCTTCGGCGCGCTGCAGGAACGGGCGCATCGATCCCGGCCGCCGGAGGGGAAGAAACACCGATCATTGTCGAGCCGTCACCAGAGGTGGTGGTCGAGGTCCAGGACCTGGTGCGGCAATTCGGAACATTCTATGCCGTTAAAAACGTCAATTTCCAGGTGCGGCAGGGCGAAATCTTCGGTTTGCTCGGACCCAACGGTGCGGGGAAAAGCACGACTTTCCGGATGCTCTGCGGGCTGCTCCCCGCTTCGTCCGGCACACTCCGTGTCGCCGGCGTGGATCTGCGCCACGCACGCGCGTCCGCCCGACAGCGCATCGGGTACGTGGCTCAAAAGTTTTCCCTGTACGGTCAGCAGACCGTCATGGAAAACCTCGAATTTTTCGCCGGCGCCTACGGACTCCGGCGGGAGCGCAAAAACCGGCGCATTCAATGGGCACTGGATCAGTTCGAACTCCAAAAGCACGTCAACCTGCCCAGTGGAGAGCTTCCCGGCGGCTACAAGCAACGCCTCGCCATGGCCTGTGCCCTCATGCACGAACCTGAGATACTCTTTCTGGACGAGCCCACGTCGGGCGTGGACCCCATTGCCCGGCGCGAATTCTGGTACCGGATCAACGGTCTGGCCGACGGGGGGGTGACGGTGATCGTTACGACACACTTTATGGAAGAGGCCGAATACTGCGACCGTATGGTCATCATGGTGGATGGTGAAATCCTGGCGGAGGGAGCTCCTTCAGAAATCCGTCAGCTGGGACATGGACCGGAAGGACGGGAACCGACCATCGAAGACGCCTTCATCGCGATAGTGGAGGATTTCCAGGCGGCGAAAGCCCGGGAGGCGGCCTGATCCCATGGGCTTTCCGTCTTCGCAAGACGCGCCGGGGAAAAAGCGCGGATCGCCGGGGGCTGCTTCCCTGAGACGGGTCGGTGCGCTCATCCGCAAGGAAATGCTCCAGGTCGTCCGAGACCCCAGCAGCATTGCGCTGGCCGTGGTGCTGCCCCTCCTCCTGATTCTTCTTTTCGGCTACGGCCTCTCTCTCGATGTGAAGGACGCTCCCGTGGCCCTGGTCCTGGAAGAGCCTTCCCCGGGCATGACGGAGCTGGTGAGCGGGTTCATGCTTTCGCCCTATTTCAAGCCCACCGTCACCCCTTCCATGAAGGAGGCGGAAGACCTCATGAAGGCCCGCAAGGTGGACGCCATTGTGAGGCTGCGGGACAACACAACCCGGGAGCTCTCGTCGGGAAGGGCGCCGGTCCAGATCATCGTGCACGGCGTGGACGCCAACCGTGCGAGAATCATCCAGGGATATGCCCAGGGAACGGTCGCTCTGTGGGCGGCCAAACGGGGTCTCCGGATGCCGGAATCATCGGGTGGGCTCGTGCGCATTCAAAGCCGCATCTGGTTCAACGAAGCAGTGGACAGCCGTTACTTCCTGGTGCCTGGCCTGCTGGTGCTCATCATGACCCTCATCGGGGCGCTGCTGACGGCGCTGGTCATTGCCCGCGAATGGGAACGCGGCACGCTGGAGGCGCTCCTTGTCACTCCCGTTCAGTCGGGAGAAATCCTCCTGGGGAAGGTTGTGCCCTATTTCCTGCTGGGCATGGGGGGGCTGATGCTCAGTGTATTTGCGGCGCGCGCCCTCTTTCATGTGCCGCTTCGGGGCTCCTTCCTCGTCCTCGCAGGCGTTTCAGCCCTCTACCTGCTGGTGGCTCTCGGCATCGGGCTGCTCATCTCCTCGGCCACTCGCAATCAGTTCGTGGCCAGCCAGCTGGCCCTCATGATCACGTTCATGCCCGCGTTCATCCTTTCCGGGTTCATCTTCGACATTGCCAGCATGCCGCTGCCGGTCCAGATCATGACGCGCATCCTGCCGGCCCGTTATTACGTCACTCTGCTTCAGACGGTCTTTCTTGCCGGAAATGTCTGGAGTGTCATATTGCCCAACGCGTCGGTCCTGGCGGGCATGGCGGTGCTGCTGCTGACCCTCACCCGCCGGAAGACCCGGAAGCGGTTGGAATGATGCAGTCGTCGAGGCTGGTGAGAAAGTGTAACGGCCTTTCCGCTCCCTGACCCCAAAAGAAAGTCGACCTCAAATGGACCTGGATTCCCTCAGACGCATACTGGCCCTGATCGTGAAAGAACTCCTGGCGATCCTGAAAGATCCCCGCAGCCGGTACACCGTGTTCGTGCCGCCCACCATCCAGCTCCTGGTCTTTGGATACGCGGCGACGTACGACCTGTCGCGCGTCCGATACGCCGCCTGCGACCAGGATCGAAGCGCCGCTTCGCGTCAATTCCTGGCAAGCCTGGAAGGATCCGGAACGTTCCTGCGGGTGGCCAACCTCGAATCCGCGGAAGAAATCCAGCCCTGGATCGATGCCCGCAAGGCCCTTGCCGTTGTCCAAATCCCTCAGGATTTTGAACGGAATCTGCTTGCCGGACATCAGGCCGATGTGCAGGTGATTGTCGACGGGCGCAATTCCAACACGGCCGGAACGGCCCTCAATTACATCGGGACCATCACCGATTCCTTCAACGTGGCCTGGAACAGGGAGCACCAGGGCGTCGAGCCTCCTATCCGCATCGAATCCCGCGCCTGGTACAATCCCAACCTGGAAACCCGCTGGTTCATGATTCCCGGCCTCCTGGGCATGCTGGTCCTCATCCAGGTGATCATCATCACGGCCATGTCGGTGGCCCGCGAGCGGGAGCAGGGGACCTTCGACCAGCTCCTGGTGACGCCCTTCCGGCCCTTCGAGATCATGATCGGGAAGGCCCTTCCGGGTATCCTGGTGGGGATGGTCCAGGCCACCTTTGTCGTCGTTGTGGCACGTTTCTGGTTCGGGATCCCGTTCAACGGGTCGCTGGGGACATTGTATACGGGGATTTTCATTTTCCTGCTGTCGGCGGTGGGCATGGGGCTCATGATTTCATCGCTGGTCACCACGATGCAGCAGGCGCTCCTGGGAGCCTTCGTCATCGTGATGCCCTGTTCTCTCCTCTCGGGTCTCGGCACCCCCATCAGCAACATGCCCCAGGCCGTGCAATACCTGACCCTCATCAACCCCCTTCGCTACGCCATCTCCGTCACCCACCGGGTCTTCCTGGAGGGGGCGCCGTTTCATCTCATCCTGCCGGAACTGGTCCCCATGGGGGGCATCGCCCTCGTGACCCTCTCCGTAGCCGTCTGGATGTTTCGCCACAAGCTGACCTGACGAGGAAAGTCATCCCCTGGTCCGGGCAATAAGATCCGCATAGTCTATGGCCCGGCAGCAGTGGAACCGGAGCACAGTAGTGGATGAATCAAGACGGCTTCCATTTCCTGTCTACCCTGACCTATGCCGAAACTTGCCCGGGGTACGCCCTTTGGGCGAGGATGATGCGGGACTGCCGCTTGGTTTCAAGACCTGAGCTTTGAGGGACAGGATGGCGTGGCGGTGAATCGATGGAATGTCGGCCAGGTTGGGAAAATGCGAGCACGCTTCGCACCGCCGAGTGCGGCCCACTTTCTCACTGGTGGCAACATTTTGCGGATATCTTCAGCATTCTAAGCTCAAATGCAGCATCATTGCCTTCTCGATCCCGGCCATGATTTCTGTCGGTAACTCCCCAATACGCTTGACCAGCCTGGATCGATCCAACGTTCTTATCTGATTGGCCTTCACCTTGGAATCCTTCGGTAGATTGGCGGTCCCCTTTGGAAGGAGCACTTCAAAAGGGTAGATCTTTTCCAAACTGCCGGATGTGATCGGCAAGACCGTTACGGTTCCAGAGAATTCGTTGTTCAGATCGTTTGAGACAACAACGACGGGTCTGGTCTTTGCGATTTCTCTTCCCACAACGGGATCGAGAGCTGCGAGATAGACCTCTCCCCTCCTAATAGTCATCCCATCCCTCCAGATCCGAGGCTTCGAATTCACTCGTCAATTCCTCATCTTCGTGCCTCGTGGCCCGGTATCCTTCCGCCAGCATCCTTCGAAGTCTCTCCTTTTCCAATTGGACGATTTGTCGTTTGACTGCATCGGCGATAAACTGACTTCGCTTCCGTCGCCCGGCGACTTGGTCAATCTCCCTGATCAGGGCGTCAGGCAGCACAATATTCAATCGAGAACTGCTCATAGCATGGCACCTCCATATGTGTTATAG
>DAIQOB010000013.1:0-17767 GCA_036788075.1 Syntrophobacteraceae bacterium | reverse complement strand
CGTGGCGGGAAAATCCCTGGCTGAGGTGGGCTTGAGAAAACAGTACGGTGTGACGATGCTTTCCCTTCGCCGGGATGTCGAAACCATCACCAACCCCGGGGCGGAAACGGTTTTCGCCCCCGGAGACATTTCCGTCCTCGTGGGGGCGCCGGAAAAGCTTGCCGAAGTCAAACACCTGTTTGAGTGACGGGCCTTCCCCGCCAGGGAACCGTATGGGCTCAACGTCACCCCGGTGAAAACCGGGGTCCATATACGCCTTGATTTTCCTGGATTCCGCCTTTAGCCGGAATGACGAAAGTTGGTAGAGTCAACAGCATTGCCCCGCCGGAGGCATCAGATGACGACAAAGGGGTGGCTCCAGTGATGCATGCGCCCGGGATGGATGGCTCCTCCACGCGTTACCGCCCGTCGTTTTTTCTGCTGCAGTTGAATATGGAGGAGGTGGGTTTCAACGGCCTTGCGCCCTGCTTCCATGCAGGGCTCCAGGGCCGCGAAATTTGCCCAGTGCATTTTCCCCACCTTCGGGACCAGGAGTATATCGGCGGCACTCTTTCGGTGGGTGTTGAGAAAGATGCGGGAGATTTCGTGGGCTCGTAGAAGGGTCTCAAGGGCTGAGGCGGGAAGGGGGCCCAGATCGTTCAAGTCCAGGGCTGCGTCCACGGCGATGACGCAGTGGGCTCCCAGACTGATGGCCGGGGCGACGGGGACATTGTCCACCCAGCCCCCGTCCACCAGGGTGCGCCCTTCGTGGCGCACCGGGGGAAGAATGCCGGGAATGGCCGAACTGGCTGAAACCGCCTTCAGAAGGGACCCCCGGGTCAGGACGACTTCCTCCCCCGATGCCAGATCCATGGCGACGGTGGCGAACGGCAGCGAGAGACTTTCCATGGGATACTCTGGGATAAGGTCACTCATGATTCTGAGATAGTCTTCTTCTGAAACCATGGTGGGCTGAATGACCGACTGGGTGCAATAGATGCCGCTTTTGAACAGCCAGACAAAGCGGTTGATGAAGCTGTCCGAGGCGAGCCGAAATTCGTCCTTGTTGGCGGCGGAGACGGCCCGTAAAAAAAGGTCGCTCCCCACCAATTGCCGCATCCGCTCCAATACCGCACTGACATTTCCGTAATAGGCGTATAATGCACCGATAATGGCTCCCATGCTGGTGCCCACGATGAGATCCACCTGGAGGTCGTGTTTTTCGAGCTCCTGCAAGACCCCCAGGTGAGCCAGCGCGCGCGCCGACCCTCCACTCAGCACCAGAGCGGTCTTGAAATGCGGTTGTATCATGGTGTCTGGTCCTCCCAAAAAACGCCGGCCGTGGTTTGAAAAGGATAGGGATAGTGTTTCATCATTCTTGCGACAGTCCGGGAGAGACGGATGCCTTCAGCCCAATAGTTGGTTTCATGCATGCCGGAGTGTTTATTCTATCCAATCCCTCCGGGATTTAGCAATTTGATTTTCCCTCCTGACGGGAGGGCCGACCTTTGGAATGAGGAGAAAAGATATGCCGGAGATGCCTGTAAAGATCCCCTCGGGAAGGATCGATCTGGAGGCCCGTTATGAAATTGGGAACGGAACGGGGGCTGCCCTCATCTGCCACCCGCACCCTCTCTATGGGGGAAGCATGGAGAACAATGTCGTTCTGACCCTTCGGGAGGCCTTGTCGCTCTGGGGCTGGGGGACTCTGCGCTTCAATTTTCGGGGTGTCGGCGGGAGTGGGGGGCAGCATGGAAATGGTGAGGGGGAAGTCGAGGATGTCCTGGCGGCAGTGGCCTTTCTCCGAGGGAAGGGCCATGAGACCATTCATGTGGCGGGGTATTCCTATGGGGCCTGGATTGTGCTCAAGGCGGTCCTCGAGGGGCTCCATGCGGCATCCCTGCTCCTGGTTTCTCCCCCCCTGGATTTCATGGATTTTTCAGGGCTTCAACTGCCTTCCACTCCCTGCCTCATCACCCTGGGAGAGCAAGACGACTATTGCCGGCTGGATTCTCTGCAGCACTGGCTGGAAAAGCAGCCGAACACGGCGAACCTCAGAGATGTGGCGGTCTTCCCGGGGGGAGACCACTTCTACTGGGGAGTGGAACAGGATTTGTCGCTCAAGGTCGGAGCTTTCTTGTCAGGGCGTTTTCGGCGGAATGGCGGTTGAAAAAATCAAGGGCCAAACCATTGAGCGTGTCACGGCACTCCACGTGCAGCGCATGCCCGGCTCCAGGGATCATCACGCGCTCGGCATGGGGAATCCGCTCGGCCAGGATACGGGAATTTTCGGGTGGAACGAGGATGTCCATGCTGCCGGTGATGATGAGGGTTGGAACAGAAATGGTGTCGAGCCGGCCGCAGCAATCGAAATCGTGGATGGCCTTCAACTGGGCCTCGAAAGCTTCTTTCGGCTGGTGAGGGGCCTGCAGGAGGGCATGCACATACGATTCGATGTCCTCCCGTCTGGATTGAAGACCGGCCTTGCTGAAGAAGAGGGGAAGGTTCTTTCGAATGATTCCCTCTTGAGTCAGGCCCGCATTGTTCATGAGGGTCTGGACGACCCGGGGTGAGGGGGAGATGTGGAGCGAACCCCCGCAGTGGGTACAGCCGAGGACAAGGGCCCGCACGCGCTGGGGGGCCGTGAGGGTCAGTTCCTGGGCGATCATGCCGCCCATGGAAAGGCCCAGGACAAAAGCCTGCTCCACCTGCAAATGATCGAGGAGCCGCAGAGCATCCGCTGCAAACTCCTGGATGGCATAGGGCGGAGGAGGAATTTGGGAATGGCCTGCTCCCCGGTTGTCGAACACGATGGTCCGGTAATGTGTCTGAAAAAAGGGAATCTGACCGAACCACGACCAGACACCTCCCCCCAGGCCGCTCAGGAGCAGGAGCGGCGCCCCCTGACCGTGGACTTCATAGTAGAGGGAGATGCCGTCCGAAGTGCAATAGGGCATTCCGTTTTCCTTTCGCAGTGTCAACACGGCATCATCCTAGAGAAATCCGCCGAAGGGGTCAATACGGAAGGCGTGGAAAATGCGGAGGGCGGTTTGCGGACCTACGGAGTAACTTTAGTGTTCGTCTTGGAAGATTTTTGTGCTAAAAGGAAGCGTTTTATTGTTCATTGTGGTGGGAACTGCACGCTTACGTGAATTCGCTCATTCAATACCTTGTAACGCTGTGTGAACGCATTTTCCTCGACTCAAGGGAGGTAACATGAAAGATCGTTTTGAGCTGCAGGGTAATTTGTTGGTTCTGGATCATGAAACTGGCCTGATCTGGCAGCGCGGAGCATCTAAGGATCGGATGGTCTGGGGAGACGGCCATGCATACATCGAAAAGCTCAACAAGGATCAATTTGCCGGTTACGGTGATTGGCGTTTCCCCACAAAGGACGAATTGGATACGCTCATTTTGCCCGAAGAAAACCGTCTTTCGGGGCTGTACACCAGCCATCTCTTCGAAAACCAAAGAAACTGCTGGTCTTCGACCGAGGCAGGTCACCATCGTGCCTGTTACGCCGATTTCTACTACGGCGACATCTACATCATTGAAGACAATTATGCCAATTACTTCGTACGGGCCGTCCGTGGGCAGCGGAACTGAGGCATGCATGAGATTCGGCGCATTGGGATTTGAGGGAAGAAGTTGAACCACGCAACGCCCTTGCAGGTGGTGCTCTATCAACCGGAGATTCCTCAGAATACCGGTAATGTAGCAAGGACCTGCGCCGCGACTCACACGCCCCTGCATCTTGTGGAGCCCCTCGGGTTCCATTTGACGGACCGCTATCTCAAGCGAGCCGGTCTGGATTATTGGCCCTATGTCGATTTGAAGGTGCATCCCGGTCTGGAATCATTGCGTGAACAACTCTCCTCCCATCGATGGATTTATTTTTCTGCTCATGCGCCTCGCCCTTACTATGCGTTTCAATTCTTACCCGGGGACTGTCTCATTTTCGGCGCCGAAACGAAGGGCCTGCCGCGTAACCTGTTGGAATCGGACCCTGAGCACGTCTTGAAGATCCCTCTGGATCGAACACGGGTGCGGAGTCTGAATCTGGCAACCACGGTGGGAGTCGCTTTGTTCGAAGCGCTGCGTCAATTGAATTTCCAACAAGAGCATTCTGTTTCTGTGAGTCAGCTTCGGGCTTCAGGATGACCTGATGGCCCGAAGGAGCATGTCGAGGGAGGTTCCAAAGGCATTTACCTTTAAGACTCAGGGAAAGCCACATGCACAACGAGGAAATCGAAGTTGTTCGCACGAAGGTTCTTGAACTCTGTCCGGAAATCATGCAGTTGGGCATTCATCCCGTAATACTGGGCAAGGGGCATCGGTATTGAGTGATTTTTTTCGAGAGCGGGGACCGCTCCAAAAAGAAGGCTCCGTTGAGCTCTTTCAAGATCACCCGAAAGGATTACGAAGAAAGTTTCGATTCGCCCCTGCCGACCTGGCAACCGGCACTCCATCGGGCGCTGAAGGAAGCCAAAAAGAAAATCAAATGTGTACCTGTGACCAGATTGCGTTCGGACACGGATCACCAGTGTAAATTCGGAGCGGAAGAAAGTGGCGGAGATCGAGTGGAAAGGCGTTATATGGAGAGCCGCATATGGCAGTCTTTCCGTCAAAGAGTTGCTGACCATCCTTAAGGGCTTCGGCCCCATGGAGACCCTGGAGTTCGAAAAGCCCGGGTGCTTCCGTGGGCACATCAGCCTGTCTCTCTCCAGCGAGGGAGTCAAGGAAATCACCCTTTACCATTTGGAAGTCCTGGGTAACAAGAAGGAAGGGCAGGGCCGTGCTGCTCTGCAGTGGTTGAAAAAAACCTTCAAAGGGCAGCTTTTTTTGGAGGATCCCGGAGTGATCCGGGTCAAGAATATGAATTTCGAAAGTCGGCCCTTCTGGATCAAGATGCGCCAGGAAGGGCTAGTGGACGTCATGGAAAATGAATCGAGCTTCATGGAGCCGCAGGGGGATGAGGCTTCCTCTCGTGTTGTGGCGAAGTCGCCGGAGGGTGAGTCGAGGAGTTCGGATACTGCCAAATGATCGCACGGGATAAGGTCCTGAACGCCGGAAATCTGCAAACCCTTTGCAGACGCCTGCAGGCTGAGGGGAAGCGCATCGTTTTCACCAACGGTTGTTTTGATCTGCTCCATGTGGGCCACCTCCGTTACCTGGAGGCAGCTCAATCCCTGGGGGATCACCTCGTCGTCGGTGTGAACAGCGATGGCTCGGTGCATCGGATCAAGGGAACGCTCCGTCCAATCACTGCGGAAACGGAGCGGGCAGAAATGGTAGCAGCCTTATACTGCGTGGATTATGTTACAATTTTTTCCGATCCAGACCCCCTTTCCCTCATCTGTCTCGTGCGACCGGACGTTCTTGTGAAAGGAGCGGACTGGCCTTTGGATCGGATCGTGGGGGCAAAGGAAGTCCTGGCGTGGGGAGGTGAGGTCGCAAGAATTCCGCTGGTCCCTGAATCTTCTACGACGCTGATCATTGAACGGATCCTGGCCCGGTTTGGGGCAAAGGACAGCATTCCAGTATAGCCTACAGGAGAAGGTGTTTTGAGTGAGAAGAAATTGAAGGGCGTCAGTACGATGGCGCCATTGTCCCTGGAGCCCGCCGGTTGGACGGAACGTTTCAAAGTCTGGATGGAAACGCATTCGAATCACGTGGCCGTGAGTGTGCTCGTCCTGCTGCTCATCCTGGGTGGCCTGTGGGGAATGGACGCATACAGCAAGAGCAAGGAAAAGCGCGCGAGTGCCGCTTATGCCGAGCTCTCCCGGGAGTGGCCGCCGGAGGGTGTGGCCGATCCCAAGGCATGGGAAAAAGTCATTTCCTCCCTGGAAAAGTTCGTTCAGGAGCACCGGGGCACACCACCCGCACTGGACGCTCAGTTGGACCTTGCCCTCGCCTCCTTTCATGCCCGTCGGTATGAAGATGCCCTCAAGTGGCAAAACAAAGTCCTGGCGGACGCGCCGGCGGGACACAGCCTCCGGCTGTTTGCGGGCTATCAGATGGCTCTGACTTACGAAACCATGGGAAAGACGGACGAAGCCATCGCTCGCTGGACGGATCTCCAGTCCCAGGGAAGCCTGGGGCTCCAGCGCGAAATCGACTGGCGCCTTGGGAGGCTTTACGCCGGAAAAAACGAGTATTCCAAAGCCGTGGCACACTACGAGAAGGCGCTGCAGGTGACCGGGACTTATCCCAATCCTGCCCTGCTGCAGGCGGAGCTGTCAGATCTCAGACTCAAAGCAGGAGCCAAGGGCGAAGCCCCCAAGGCCGAGGCATCAGGGGACAAGTCCTGACCCTTTAACGCAAAAGCTTTTTTCGTTCCCAGTGGGATGGAATGTTCTTTCTTCCATTGGAGGTTTTTCTTGACAGTCTTCATGAAATTGACTATCCAGGGGACCGATTGCGTTTCATTTCGACCGGCGAAAAGGGTAAAATAGGGGTACAAAATGTTTAACTGGTTCTTCCGCTTTTGCTGCTTTCAATTCTTTGGAGGCTTCTTTTTTGAGAGGCCTACCTGTGGGGGGGCAAAGTAGGCTGAATCAGACCTGACATTGACCAAGACCATGGGTAGGCGCAAAAGCAGCGGGACCCATGGTTTTTTATTTTTTGAGGCCGTGGATTCCTGAATCCGACGGCCTCTTTTTTTTATGGAATCGGCTGAGGGGAAAGAAAATACCAAATTCAGGGAGGAAATTAGAGCATGCTGTTCAATATCGAGTTTGAAACACTACCGAGGGAAGCTCTTGAAGCGATTCAATTAAGGCGCCTGCAAGCGACACTGGAGCGGGTGTACGCGACGGTTCCCTTCTACCGCCAAAGATTTCAGGAGGCAAAGGTTGCTCCTTCGGATATAAAGTCTCTAGACGATCTGCGCCGGCTTCCCTTCACGTACAAGAAGGATTTGAGGGATAATTATCCTTTTGGTATGTTTGCCGTACCCATGGAGAGTGTGGTCCGGATCCACGCCTCTTCAGGGACCACGGGAAAACCCACCGTTGTGGGATACACAGCGCGCGACATTGCCATGTGGTCGGAACTGATGGCGCGAGCCCTGGCCGCGGGAGGGGCTTCACGGGGAGATATCATCCACAACGCCTACGGCTATGGACTCTTCACCGGCGGACTCGGGGTGCACTACGGAGCAGAGCGGCTCGGAGCTTCCGTCATTCCCATTTCAGGTGGAAACACCAAACGGCAGATTCTCATCATGAAGGATTTTGGCGCGACGGTGATCACCTGCACGCCCTCCTACGCCCTGCACCTTGCGGAAGTGGCCCGGGAAGTGGGAGTCGATTTCAAGGATCTCAAGTTCAAGGCGGGTATTTTCGGTGCCGAGCCCTGGTCGGAGGAAATGCGCCAGGAGATCGAGCGCAAGCTGCATCTCAATGCGGTGGACATTTACGGGCTGAGTGAAGTCATGGGTCCCGGCGTGGCGGTGGAATGTGCCGAGGCGAAAAAAGGCCTTCACGTTGCAGAGGATCATTTCATTGTGGAGGTGATCCACCCCGAAACGGGAGAGCCCCTTCCCTACGGCGAACAGGGAGAGATCGTTTTCACCTCTATCACCAAGGAGGCTTTTCCCGTCATTCGTTACAGGACTCGTGACATCAGCTCCCTCAATCCCGAGCCCTGCATTTGCGGAAGAACCCTCGTCCGGATGAACCGCGTGACGGGGCGTACGGATGACATGCTCATCATTCGTGGCGTCAACGTCTTTCCCTCCCAGATTGAAAGCGTACTCATGGAAATCGAAGGGGTGGAGCCTCATTACCAGCTGGTGGTGGATCGCGAGGGAAACCTGGACATTCTCACCATCCTGGTAGAAGTGGGCGAGCATGTTTTTTCCGATGAAGTCAGGAAGCTGCAGGTTTTGGAAAAGAGGATCTCCAAGAATATCAAGGAATACTTTGGCGTTTCCGCCAATGTGAAGCTCGTGGAGCCCAAGACCATCGCGCGCAGTGAGGGCAAGGCCCAGCGCGTTATCGACAATCGCAAGATTTAAGGAGTGAACCGCAGTGACTGCAAAAGGGGAGACCATACAGATGCGAGTGGAACAGATTTCAGTCTTTTTGGAAAACAAGGCAGGCCGGCTTTCGGAGGTCACTCGAATTCTTGCGGAGGCTCAAATCAATATTCGGGCTCTGTCCCTGGCGGACACCTCCGATTTTGGCATCCTGCGACTGATCGTCAGTGACAACGATAAGGCCAAGGAGGCCCTGAGGAAGCATGGGTTCACGGTGGGAAAGACGGATGTGGTGGCCGTGGAGGTTGGGGACCGCCCGGGCGGACTGCACGCCATCCTGGAAGTGCTGCGCAAAGCCAATGTCAATGTGGAGTACATGTACGCCTTTGTACAGCAGAGCGGCAACAATGCGGTCATCATTTTCAGGTTCGACCACCTGGACGAGGCGGTCAAGGTCCTCACGGAAAGCGGCATCAAGGTGATCGAAGGTAAGACACTCTACGGAATGTAGGAGGAAGCAGAAGGACAGTCATCGTTTGGGTAACCGGGTTCGGGAAACCGAGAAAGGAGAACTCCCTGATGAAGAAAAGATCCGTTTTAAAAAAGGCTTTGCTAATGGGTTTGCTCGTAATGTGGGGCGTCTGCCCGCGCGCCGCTTGGTCCAAAGAGCCTTATAAGATCGGAGGTGTTTTTTCCATCACGGGACCGAGCTCCTTTCTTGGAGACCCGGAGGAGAAAAGTCTGAAGCTGGCCGTCGAGGAAATCAACGCCCAGGGCGGAATCGACGGTCATCCTGTGGAGGCGGTGATCTACGATACGGAGGGCGATCCCGGAAAAACGGTCCTCGCTGTCAACAAGCTCATCAGCAAGGACAACGTCCTGGCCGTCATCGGTCCGAGTCTGACTGCCACGACCCTGGCGGTCGTTCCCATTGCGGAAAAGGAGAAGGTTCCCCTCATCAGTTGTGCTGCCGGCATCAAAATCACGGATCCAGTCAGACGTTGGGTGTTCAAAACGGCTCAGAACGACGTCCTGGCGGTGGCGGCCATCTACGATCACATGAAGAAGAAGGGAATCAGGAAGATCGGCATCATCACCGTGGAGAATGCCTTTGGGGAGAGCGGCAAAGAGCAGTTGGTGGCCCAGGCGCCGCAGTTCGGCATGGAACTGGTGCAGCAGGAAAGCTTCGGCACCAGAGAAACGGACATGACTGCCCAGTTGACCAGGCTGAGAACCGCTCAGCCCGATGCCGTCATCTGCTGGGGGACCAATCCAGGACCCGCTGTTGTGGCCAAGAACGTTCAACAGATGAACCTGAAGATACCCCTCTATCAGAGCCATGGGGTAGCCTCTCCTCGATTCATGGAACTCGCCGGCGATGCGGCTGAGGGAATACTGCTGCCCACGGGGAAGATTCTTGTGGCGAGCCAGCTTCAGGCGGCCGACCCGCAGAAAGCAGTTTTAGCCCGTTATATCGAGTCGTTTGAAAAGGCATACAGGATGCCCGTATCCGGATTCGGCGGATATGCCTATGACGGCATGCATCTTCTGGCCAGGGCTTTGATAGGGACGGAAGGAGACAGGGGAAAAATCCGCGATGCCATGGAGAAGATCACGGGGTATGTGGGGGTTACGGGAACATTCAACTTTTCACCTCAAGACCACAACGGGTTGGCAAAAGAGGCCTTCGTGATGGTGGAGATTCAACAGGGGGCATGGAAGCTCCTGGCTGAATAGAGTGCCTGGAAACAGTTTGATGCTGGAATCTCGTCCAATACCTCCTTCCGGCCATCACCGGCGAGCCCACTCATGCCATCATCGCCTTGGGCTTCGCATGCTTTTCAACACCGCAGGTTAGATCCACTTCACCCATGGCGGCTTCGTCATGGTGGGGTGCACCTTGTCACCGGAAGGAGTCACTTCGTACTCCATTTCGCGCGAACAAAGACATGAATTTAATTCAAGGCTGAGAAATCACATGCCGACGAGATGGGCAAGGAGACAGGGGGAACGACGCGGGACATCCCCCTCAATCCCGCTTCAAAGGGGGGCTTCAAAACCTTGTGGAACAAGTGATGACTTTCACCGACCGTTATGAGCGGCACATCAAGAGGGATGATTGGGATGGCGTTACCTCAGGTGAATGCAATGGATGCCAGGGAAGCTCGGTTCCGGATTTGTCAGATTGCGGATCTCCCTCCCATGCCCCTCGCATTGCACCGACTCCTGGCGGTCTTTCAGGATGAAAGTACATCCATCAGAAAAATCGAGGACTTGATCCAGGTGGATCAGAGTCTTTGCTCCAAGATCCTGCGAATTGCCAATTCCAGCTACTATGGGTTTCGAGGTAAAATTGCTTCACTGTCTCGGGCAATGCTCGTGATCGGTTTCGATGAGGTGAAGGCCATCTGTTTTTCTTTATTGCTGCTGGAGATCCTGTCGGACAAAAAAGTACTGACTTCACGGCAAAGGGAGCGCTTTTGGAAGAAGGCCCTGGTGGTGGCGAAAATCGCCGCTGTGATGGCCGGGAGACGCCCGTGGATGGGGGAAGAGGAAGCATATTGCATGGGGCTGCTCCATGATCTCGGTGAAGTGATCATGGCGGTCCATCTGCAAGACCATTATCGGTGCCTGCAGGAGTTCGCCAGGGCAAGCGGTGTACCAGTATGGCGTGCCGAGTCTCTTTACGGGCTGGGACATGGGCAGGTGGGGCGATGGGTGGCCGTGAAATGGGGACTCCCCGAGGTGTTCATGCGCGTACTGGAATTCCACCATGAACCCGAAGTGGCCCCTTCCTTCATAGCCGAGGTCAAGATGATCCACCTGGCGAATCTCCTGAGTGATGCGGGAGATGACCCGGAGATGTTGAATGACACACTCACCCTTGGCTACTGCAATGACTTGTGTATCTCAGAAGAGGAATGGGAAGAATACGAGGAGCAACTGCCCCTTATCCGGGCTGAAGTGGATCAGCTGTGGGACCTGATGAAGTGACGGAGACCTCCATGGATATTTTGCCTAATAATATCATGCACATGGGGCTGGACAGGCTCCAATGGCAGCAGGAGGAAATGCTCCATATCCTGGGGATGCTCCAGAGCTTTGAAGAGGTCCTGGAGCATGAAGACGGGCTGGATCGCATCAGTCAGAGGTTTGCGGAAATCGTCCTCTCGGAAAGCCGTTTCGAGGCTTGCACCATTTTCATTCGAGACACGAAACGCATGGCCCTGGTCCCGGCTGGCTCTTTCTGCCTGGATGACCTGCTGGAAGGCGGGCATTCCGGTGATGCCCGAAGTCCCCTGCAGGGCAGCCTCCTGAAAGATTCCGCCGACAAGGCTTTATCCACGCATCAGCCCTTGTACTTGGAAGAGATGTGCGACTCGCGCGGTGCTTCCATGACGGCCGCCTCCCGACCCGTCGGTCTGGCTTGCTTCCCGCTCCTGGACCTGGGGGTCCTCTGCTTGAGCACAGATCATCCCTTCCCTTTTTCCACTCCCTTCAAACGAAACTGGGAGATCTTGAGCCGCATCATGGGGCATCTTCTCAAAGGCCCTTACCGACAGGCGCTGGAGGAGGCGGGCGATCAGGGGCGCCTCGCCGTCTCACCGGGCTTGCCCTCCCAAAATGAGGGGGCAGGGGCAGGCGACCTGTTCCATCGGGCCTTTTCCCTGGCGCCCCAGGGAGCCTGCCTGCTGGATCCTGAGGGAAAGGTCCTGCAAGTCAACGAAACCTTCCAAAAGTTGCACGGTTCCAATGTTTCCGCGCTGGAAGGCCGGTCACCCGCAGTCATTTTTCAGGATTCCTCCATCTTCATCAAACTGCTTCAAAAAATGCAGACATCCGATCATGAGGAACTGACCGATGTTTCTCTCATCAACGGTGACGGCAAACCTTACCTGGCCGACGTGTATCTCGTTCGCGTGCCTGGGATTCAGGGCGGGGTGGCGGGTTTCCTGCTGGTGATGAACGATGTGACGAAGAAAAAGGCGTTCGCTGAAAAAATTCTGCAGACTGAAAAGCTGGTGGCCATGGGGACAATGGCGGGGGGAGTGGCCCATGACTTCAATAACCTTCTGATGGCCGTGCTGGGTCATATCCAGTTGCTGCTTCTGGATATAACGGATGACGGTCTGAGGCACCGTCTGCAGCAGATTGAAAGGGCTGTTCATGACGCATCGCATACTGTCAGGCGACTGCAGAAATTCACGGAGCACGATCGGGAGCCTCATGGGGCGGTGCGTGCAATTGATGTGAAGGAGGCTCTACAGGATGTGATGGAGCTGACCCGGCCGCGGTGGAAGAACGGCATGGAGAAATTCGGGCATACCATCAAGATCGATTGGGAGCTGGAAGAAAACTGTGTGGCGGCCATTCACGCCTCGGATTTGAGGGAGATCCTCACCAACCTGGTGTTGAATGCTGTGGAGGCCATGCCGGATGGCGGGAAGATCACCCTGCGCTGTCAGTCTCTGAAAGAATCTATCGTCCTGGAGGTTGCCGACACGGGGGTCGGCATGAGCAAAGAGGTCGCAGGAAAGATTTTCGATCCCTATTATACGACCAAAGGCATTGGGAACTCAGGGCTGGGGCTGAGTGTTTCCTGGAGTCTCGTGCTTCGTGCCGGCGGGGACATTCGAGTGAAAAGCAGGCCCGGGAGGGGGGCGGTATTTTCCATCACACTGCCAAGGGGGGAAACGAAGAGCAGGCCTTCCAACACATCCAAAACCTCCGTTGAAGGGCGGTCATACCACATTCTCGTTGTGGACGATGAAGAAGAGATCCTGGGAATCCTTCGCGATATGATCCAACTGAAAGGGCATAGGGTCACGGCCATGAGTGACGGGAAAAAGGCCCTCGAGGTCATACGGGAGGAGGAATTCGACCTCATCCTGACGGACCTGGGCATGCCGGACATCAGCGGATGGGAAATCGCACGCCAGGCAAAGGCGAGGAACCCGAAGGTGCCGGTCATCCTGATCACGGGCTGGGGGGCTCAATATGAAGACGACGATCTTACCGAGAGGGGCGTGGACCTCGTGCTTTCTAAACCCTTCAGCTGGGATCGATTGCTGGAGGCTATGGCCAAGATGCTTCCACACTGAAACCCACGACGCATCGTAAAAAGTAACCATCGCTCACCTCCACATCCCTGCCTGAACACTTTCTCCATTTTTAATATTCCGGAATTGTGGTAATTAAAGATCGGTGTTTCCGTTCAGGAGTCTTCCGTTGAACCCTCCGGCAGTAGAATATTAAGGGAGAATGCGGCCTTGAGCAGTTATCAGGAATCGGTCGATTATTTGTACGGCCTTCAAAAATACGGCATCAAGTTTGGTTTGAATTGTACCGCGAACATCCTGAACCGTTTGGGAAATCCGGAACAGACTCTCCGCTGCATCCATGTGGGTGGGACGAACGGAAAGGGGTCCACGTCAGCCATGCTTTCCAGTGTTTTGAAAGAGCATGGGCTGCGAGTGGGCCTCTACACGTCGCCTCACCTGGTTCGCTTCACGGAGCGCTTTCGCATCGACGATGAAGAAGTTGCCCAGGAGCGCATCCTGGATGTCTTTGAAAAGGTGCGGAAGGTCCTGGACGATCAGGAGCCTCCCACTTTTTTCGAAGTGGTGACCGCCATGGCCTTCCAGTATTTTGCAGAAGAAAAAGTCGACTGGGCCATTGTGGAAGTGGGGATGGGCGGACGACTGGATTCCACCAATGTCATCTCCCCCAGGGTCAGTATCATCACCAATGTGGCGTTCGATCACCAGGAATTTTTGGGAACCACCCTGGCGGCCATCGCCCGGGAGAAAGCGGGCATCATCAAGGAAGGCGTGCCGGTGGTGACGGGCGTTCAGCAGCCCATTGTACAGGGGGTTCTGAAAGCGACGGCCTACAAGCGCCATGCGCCGTTGTATTTCCTCGGCAGGGACTTCCGCATGCGGAGGAATGGAGACGGTTCCTTCCAATACCAGGGGTTGAAACGGCACTGGTCTTCTCTGAGCGTCAATCTGGCGGGCATGCACCAGCTGGGGAATGCGGCTCTTTGCCTGGCTGCTCTCGAAGTATTGGAAAAACAGGGCGATTTTTCGTTTGCCACGGATGCCGTCTCCAGGGGATTGATGCAGGTGCGATGGCCGGCGAGGCTGGAGGTCCTCCAGGAAGAGCCTCTCATCGTGCTGGACGGCGCGCACAATGCTCACGGAGCGGAATCCCTGCGGGAGTCCCTCAAGAAATGCTTTCCCAATCGGCGCCTGCACCTGGTCCTGGGAGTCATGGCCGACAAAGACATTCGAGGCATCCTTCGCCGCCTGCTGCCCCTGGCGGAGACGGCCATATTCACACAGCCCCGATACACCCGCGCGGCCAACCCTGAGGAACTGAGGCGTCTTGCCCGGCCTTATATCCAGAAACAATATGTGATTCCGGATGTGGCTTCCGCCATCGAGGAAGCCAAACGGCTGGCTGGACCGGACGACATGATCTGCATCGCCGGGTCGCTCTATTTTGCGGGTGAAGTCAAAGAGCTTTTTGGAGAACCCACCCTGTGAGCTCCCTTCTCGGACAACTTCTGAGTTTGAGAGCTCCCAAGGAGAGAGGCAAGAAATGGTCTCCATCCCTTTCCATATTATTCTGAGGCTGACCCTCTGGATTTTCATCGGCTGCCTGTTTACCGGTGTTTTAAGCCATGTGCGGGATGCTTCGGCGGAAACGAACACCTTGGCTTCAGGCCTCGACAAGAGCGCCCTCTTGAAGTCGAAGGATGCCGCGTGGAACATCAGTGCGGACACATTATCCTACGACCAGGAAAAGCAGATTTATACGGCGGAAGGAAACGTTCGCGTCACCTCGGGAGACCGTTCCCTTGAAGCCGATCGGGCGGTCCTGGACAGCCTGAAACAGGAAGCGGACCTGCGGGGGCATGTGCGGCTGCACTATGGCAAGGACTGGCTGGAAGGGGAGCATGTCGTATGGAATCTGAAGGACGAAACAGGGTCGGTGGACGACGGCATGGTCTATTTTTCCGCCAACAACTTTTACGTGCACGGCAAATCGATCAACAAGATGGGGCCCACGGAGTACAAGCTGCGGCAGGGGTTTATCACGAGCTGTGATCCCTATAAGCCCGACTGGAAGGTCCGTTACGGCCAGATGAATGTGAATCTGGATGGAATTGCCTGGGCCCGCGACACCTCGTTCTGGGTGCGCGGTCTGCCGCTTTTTTACACGCCCATCGTGGCCCTCCCCATCCAATTGGAGAGGCAGTCCGGGTTCCTGATGCCCTGGGCCGGTGCCTCGGACCTGCAGGGTGTGGAAGGTGAAGTCCCCTATTACTGGGCCATCCGCGAGGACATGGACGCCACTTTTTACGGCCATTACATGACGGAGCGCGGCTGGATGAGCGGCCTGGAGTATCGGATAGCCAATACTACCTGGGGGGAAGGCCTCTTCCAGTTCAACTACCTGAGAGATCAGGCGAGCAAGGAGCACCTCGCTTCATTAGGGTACCCCTACCAGACGGCGGATCGTTACTGGCTGAGATCCCGATATACTTTCGAAATGCCCCATGACATCGAGGGGCGTATGGACCTCGACTTCGCCAGCGATCGCAACTATCTCAAGGAATTTGAAAAAGGGTCCACCTCTTATGATTTTTCCAACAAGGCGTTCCAGCGCTTCTCAGGGCGAGGGATATTGAATGACGAGACGATCCTGACGCGTGAGTCCAGCTTGTACATGGATCAAAGGAATGAGTCCACGCTCCTGGGTCTGGATGTCCGCTACTGGCAGCAGCTGGACACCTCATTGAACGAATTCACTCTCCAGAAGCTGCCGACCTTTTCCTTCAATGCCGTACCCAGCCCTGTTCTTCAGACGCCCCTCTATTACTCCCTGGAAAGCTCGTGGACCAACTATTGGAGACAGGAGGGAGACCGGGGCAATCGCCTCGATGTCGCACCGCGTCTTGCATATCCTCTCCACTGGAAGTCCTATCTCGATGTCGAACCATCGGTCGGCGTCCTCGCCAACACCTATTGGATGGACTGGCAGGAGGAGGACAATCGGGACGCCTGGCAGGGACGGATGTACTCGGATATGCAGTTGGCGGTGAGCAGTCGCCTGAATCGTGTGTATCCTCTCAAAATGGGTGACTATGTTGCGTTCCAGCATTCCATGCGCCCGGAAGTTGCATATCAGTATATTCCCAAAGGGGTCGGACAGAACGACGTTGCCCAATTCGACCTGGTGGATGCAGACCAATCGATCCATGAAGTGCGCTATGGAGTGACGAATTTTTTCACCAGCAAATCCATCGCAAAGGATGCCGAAGGGAATAACAGGACGACGTACCATGAGTTTGCACGTGTGCAGTTGTTTCAGGCATTCAATCTGGATGAGAATGACCCCAACTTGAGCTCTGAATACGCAAAGACAGAAGGTGTCTCGTCCGTCGGCATGCGATTGGATTTGATGCCCCAAAAATACATCATGCTGACGTACGATACGGATTTTTATTCGACCGAAAACACGGATGCCAGTCACGATTTGATGATGACCCTCGATAGCGGCCGAGGACATATATTGAGGCTCAATTATCAGTTTCGGCAGGATTACCCGATAGATGAGCTCATAGCGGAATCCAGCCTGAAGCTTTTGTCCAATGTATACTTCAGTACCTATCATGACTACTCGCTGGACAAGGAAGAATTGTATAAGCAGGGATATGGGCTCCGATACATTCACGGGTGCTGGGGATTGGGCCTCACGTATGAAAAGGAGCAGAATGACCAGCGGGTGGCCTTATCCGTCAACCTGATGGGGCTGGGCTCCCTGGGGGGAAGCTTCAACGCCGGTCCCGAAATGCCCTTCTGAGAATGGCTTCGAGACACACTTCTTCTTTCAACGACGTTGTCACTTGGGGTAGGGCGCATTTTAGGCACCATCCGTGCTGAAAAAATGCTTGTGCCAAGAATGGGGCATAAAATGCACCCTACTGCTGTCGGAATGACGAGCAAACGAATTTTCAGACACTTGCTTAGAGGCATGAAATCTTTGTAAACTCCCTTGACAAGGGAAGGAAGTTTTTCTATACAACTGTGCTTCGGGTTTGACATTTTTCTTAGATCGTGGAGAGTAATGCATGAAAACAATCAGCGCAAAATTTGAAGCAGATCAGCGTAAATGGATTCTGGTGGATGCCGAGGATCGGGTGCTGGGGCGGCTGGCCACTCAGATCGCCATGCGGCTGCGGGGAAAACATTTGCCTCATTTCACCCCACACGTGGACTGTGGTGATTTCGTGGTGGTGATCAACGCTGAAAAGGTGCGTCTCACTGGAAATAAATGGGACGATAAGGTCTATTATCGCCACACCGGATATTTGGGTGGCGTGAAGTCTACGACTGCGCGAAAGCTCAATCAGGATAAGCCGGAACGAATCATCCGCATGGCAGTTTGGGGCATGCTTCCGAAAAATCGATTGGGACGTCAGTTGATCAAGAAGCTCAAGATCTATCGTGGTGTCGAGCATCGCCACGAAGCCCAGCAACCGGAACGAATGGTACTGTAGGACGCAGTCAGGAGACGAGGAGAAATCAGGGATGGCGGAACAACGTTTCAGTGCAACGGGTAAGCGCAAGACCGCGGTGGCTCGAGTATGGGTGAAGCCGGGCTCAGGGGTGGTGGTCATTAACAAGAAGCCCATGGATACATATATTGACAGAGAAACCAGCAAGATGGTCATTTTCCAGCCGCTGGTGCTGACAGGGACCTACGGGAAGCTCGATATTTCCGTGAACGTACAGGGAG
>DAIQOB010000012.1:0-18194 GCA_036788075.1 Syntrophobacteraceae bacterium | reverse complement strand
ATCCTCCATATGCGGGGACATCGTTGAGCCAGACTTTGCTTGCCTTGATGGGGGGCTGGGTGTGCCCAAAATTGATGAAGGCGCCGGACGAGCACATGGGAGCAAATGTGCCGGTCGTTACCACATCCACCTCGCGGGCGGCTTGAACAGGGCCTTTCTTCTTCACGATTCCGACCATTTCTTCAGCCGTAACGACAACGGCTTGCCCTTTCCGGATTTTTTCATTGATCTCTTGATACGTTTTCTGTACTGCTCCCATAATCTTTCCAACCTTTTTTCGCTCTGTCCGAGCCTACCTCATTGAACAATTGCTTCAGGACGATTTAGACAATGAGACAACCTGCCGACATCCATTTCAGGGTGTCTTCTGCCGATATAGAGCCTTGCCGGAGCCCCCTCATGCTCTCACGAGGGTTCCGGTCCATATTCGCCGATTTTTTTGGAGAGTCAATAGTTCCCTCTCCGGTAATAGTCCCCGCCGGCACCCGCGACTGCCCACTGGTCAGGGCTGCCGCGCGGGCGGCAGGTAAAGGGCAAGGGCGTCGAGCAGTCTCTCGGGGAGATTCCTCGATTGCCAGGATCGGTCTATGGTGACCATGGTCACTTCACCGTGAGCGATGACGAAATCTCCCTCCTGGGGGTGGAAATAAAAGCCGAACGTCAGGGCTTTGTCGCCGACACGCAGGACATGGATCGCCATGCGAAGGGTTTCCCCGTAACTCACCGGCCGATGGAAGCTGCAGGAGGCATGCACGATGGGGAGTCCGAACCCCTTCTCCTTGTTTCTGAAGATTTCCTCGGGTGGGATGCCGAGATGCCGAAAGAACTCTTCCATGCCTTGGTGAAAGTACCTGAAGTAAGCCGTAAAGTAAACCACGCCATAGGGGTCTGTGTCTCCGAGATGGATTGTCACGAGAGTTTCGAAGCAATTGCCGGGAGGTGCTTTGACAATGGTCGCCATCCTTTTACGTACCCTCCATTGTTTTCCTCGGCGATGCCGGGCTTCGTACTGCTCAATGGGTATTTAAATCCGTCCGGCCGTCGGCCTGCCGCATTCGTGCAATCCGTTCTTTGGCAATCCTTTTATATGTCTCCAGGAAATGAGCGGGCGGTGTCGTGCGTTCTTCGTCGGGCTTCAGCTGCAGGTGGATTGCCTCTTCGGGGCATGTTGACACACAGAGGCCGCAGCCGATACACCTTTCTGGAAGCACCCTGGCGGCTTTCTCCAGCAATTCTACCGCATCCATCTGACATCTGGAGACACAGGTTCCGCACAGAGTGCATGCATCGGCATCGATGGAGGCAAAATAATTGGAGGCCACATAGTGCGCCGGGTCCGGGAGCTTCTTCAGGTTGATGAGGATCTGGCAGCAGCATCCGCAGCAGGTGCAGATGTTGATGACTTTCTGAGCGTTGGAAGGCTGAAGAACCAGGCCACTCCGCTCTGCGTTCTCGAGAATGTTCAACGCCTCTTCCTGACTGATGAAACGACCGAGGCCGTTTTCTTCATAATATTCCGCTCCCGTCCCAAAAACCAGGCAGGACTCCATGGGCTTGTCGCAGCCTTCTCCTACCATCTGGTGCTCCCTTCGGCAAATGCAGGGAGCGACAAGAATTTTTTCCTGTTCCAGAATGATATGGCGTGCCTGTTCATATGGCATGACCGCCTGTTCCGCAGAGATGGCCTTGGAGATGGGAATGGTGCGGAGCTGCGGTGTTTTGAGCCGGTTGATCTTTTCGAAAAAATAGGGCAGATACTCGTTCATGTCCTGAATGAGTTCCGGGCTCAAATCGTTGACATGGTACTCCCAGATACCGATCACGAATTGAGCGGCCATGTATCGGGCTTCATCCCCTTTGCGAATGCGGAAGATGAGGCCACGCTTGGACATGGCCTCCAGCTGAGGCGCGAGGGCTTCGGGATTCTGCCCGGTGCGCGTTGCGATCTGTTCGGGGGTTTCGGGGCGGAGAGAGAGGTTGAGGGCGAGTGAGGCTTCCTGGGGAGTGAAAAGTCTTTGAAGTATGCGCAGTTCCACCCCTGTAGGGGTTCTGGGAAAACCAGACGGCAAGCGATCCAGGTGTGTTGCCAATAGTTCATAAACATTATGATTTTCTCCCATAGTCCCTCCCTTGAGGTGGTGTTTGCGCTTGCTCATTAGAAATTTACAGCAAAGAGTTTCCCTTCGGCTCTCGTCATGCTGACGAGGGCGGGCCCTCCTCATCTCCCTAAATTCCGGATCAAGCCCGGCATGAGGAGGGTAAATCGGCCGCTTTAAGGTGTGGATCTCTATTCGATATCTCGAGAGATTAGAGGAAAACGCCTCCACCCATCGTGAATTTAATCCCTCTTGGCTGGTAAAATCAAATTGTAATCGGAAAATTGACTGTTCAATGGTTTTTTTGAACTGTTTTCTAAAGGGGCGTCGCGATGCAAGATTTTGTTGCAGGCTGTTGCCAGCTGAATGTCATCCCCGGAGAGATCCAGCAGAATCTGAGGAAAGCCCAATATTGGGTGTCCACAATGGCGGAAGCAGGCTGCCGCCTCCTCGTCCTCCCCGAGATGTGGTCCTCCAGCTTTTCCTTTTTGAGACTGGATGAAATGGCCGGGGCTACTCCCATGGTTCTCGAAAGCCTCAGGGCATGGAGTCGGCAGTACCAGATGGTCCTTGTGGGAAGTTTGCCTGAAAAGGAGGAAGGCAGCATCTTCAACGTTTCGTATGTTATCGATGGCGGCGCGCTGGCTGGGAGTTACCGCAAAATCCACCTGTTTTCCTACAACAGAGAGCATGAGTATTTTGAGGCAGGGAAGGTGCCTCTTGTCTGTGAGACCAGTGTCGGGCGTCTCGGCATCATGATTTGCTATGATCTGCGCTTTCCCGAACTGGCGAGACGCCTTGCCCTCGACGGGGCTGAAATCCTGTGTGTCTCTGCCCAATGGCCGGTGGAGCGACTGGATCATTGGTCTTTGCTGTTGCGCAGTCGGGCGCTTGAAAATCAACTGTTCGTTTTGGGCTGCAACGGCTGCGGAGCGGAAGACAATCTGCATTATGGAGGCGCTTCCGCCCTCGTTTCCCCGACCGGAAGCGTGCTGGCCGAGGGGGGCTCTGAGGAAACGGGGATACGGGCCACCCTGGATCCAGCAACCATGCTGGCATTCCGTGGTCAAATTCCCTGCTTTGCGGACAGGCGGCCATCGGCTTACGGTGCTTTCTGATGCCTTTGGCCGGATGCTACTGGGGGAGTAACCAAACGTCATTCCGGCGAAAGCCGGAAACCAGGAGAATAAGGACCTTCTGGACCCCGGTTTTCACCGGGGTGACGTTAAGTCATCAAAATCGGGGGGAGAGGGGATGCTGATGTCCAGGCGGCCGCACCAAGGGGAAAAAAGATAGCTCCCGGTGCATTGCAATGCTATAGAAAAATGCTTAGTTAAAAAATGCACAAAAACTGCCCGAGGGGAACGGCTGCCCTGGTTATGCTGAGACTTGATGCATCGACAGGCAGAACCGTTGTTCCAACTGAATCTAATGAGAGGATGAAGAAGTGATGCCGCAGAACGAGACACCGACCATAGAGCCCAGAAACGCTGGTTCTTCAGGCCCTGTTCGTAACCCTTACATCATCAATTTCTGCAAAGTGCTGGTGGAGAAGAAGGGGGAAAACCTCGAAGGGGACGCCCTGAAAAAACTGCTCAATGACATGTACCGTCTTTTTGAATGCATGCTGGGTCAGAACATGATCGAAGCCCTCCCAGCCAACGCAAAAGAAGAATACACGAAAGTCTCAGAGGATCTGAGCAAGCTCTCCTACGAAAAAATTGGGGAGATTTTTGACAAGAACATTCCCAACCACGAAGAAGTCATGAAGAGCACTATGAAGCAGTTTGCTGAAATTTTCATGAAAAACAGAGAATTCAATGTGAAGGATTATCCTGTTCCCCTCGAGGTGCTCTCGGATTCTTGAGATTGCCCGGAAAACATTGACCGAGAGAAGCTGATCGTTTCGAGGCAAAAAAGGAAAAAGCAAATGGAAGACGCTAAGACAATATGCCCTCACTGTGGGAAAAAAATGAGCAAGTGGCGGACACCTCCGTTTTCGACCTGGAGTGCCGAGTTCCTCTATGTCTGCTTCAACGATGAATGCCCGTATTTTGTCAGAGGATGGAAGCACATGGACGAGAGCATGCAGCACAACTGTTCCTATCGGCACCGCTACGATCCTGTCTCGGGGACAACCGGGCCTCTGCCTGTTTGTTCCGATGACGTGGGAAAGTTGGATATTATCGAGGAGTGATGGAAGACCCTCCGGGTGATGCTGAAATAAGGATCTACCCTCTCAAAAATGGGGGACGGCATCTGAAGCGCCCCCATTTTTGTCTCGTTTCTTCCCGATTCAACCGGATGCCTGGAGAGCGTGCGTCCCGGAGGCCGGTTCAGCGCCCCCTAATTTTGAGGACCGGTTCATTGCAGAGAGAAAATTTCAGCCACAGGAAAGCGAGCTCCAGCAACGCCTCATCACTGTCGACCACCGCCTTCGCCATCCCCTCCGGAAGGTCAAAAAGATCCAGGAACCGCCCCCCCAGCACGAAATCCCGAAATTTGTCCAGGTTATAGCTCGCCAGAAAAAACATCTGCTGTTGTTTTTCCGAGATCCCGTTCTCCTGCAGCAATTTTGGGTGGGTGATGATCTCCATCCACTGATTGTTGAAGTGGTGATATTTTTCCAATCCCTGATCTTGAGTCCATTCCTGGACGGACCAGCTGCGGGATTCCTCAAACCCCCGGCAGTGCGCTTCATGCAGCACGAAATAGTCTTCCTGGACGGTTCCATGCAAGCGGTGCATGCGTGAAGCTCGAGCTACGGGATAGATCCTGCAAGCCGCTGGGCGGTCCTGGTAGATCTCACACCCTGATGCCGAAACGAAAGGACAGGTCTTGCGGGGATTGTCCTGCATTCGAAGGTAAATCATGGGAACATTGCGGCGCACGTCCAATTCAGTGTTGGTGTGCTGATCCAGGAAAGTCCTCGCATCCAGCCCAAGGTGATTCTTGAGGCGCAGGATATCATAAGGAGTGAGAAGCAGCTTCAGATCACGGCAACATTCAGTGAAACAGGGGACTCCCGGATGACAGGCGAACTGAAACTGGCCGTTTTCCAAAGGCCGCAGCATTTCTTGAATTGCATCGGGGGCCGTCTTTTCGAGGGACATGGTTATTCCTTGTGGCTGTGTCGGAGGAAGGGAACGTCACCGCTCAAATGACCTGATAAAGCTCATCCATTTGACTGCGAATGTAACGGAAGGCGAGTCTCAGCATCGCTTCGTCGTCTTCCTTCACCTGGCGCATCAGTTCGTCGTCCAGTTCATAAAAGGCCCTGAAGCGAGGGTTGTCGAGCATTTCTGCGAAGCGATCGAGATCATAAGCCAGAAAAAGGAGCTTGCCAAGTCCTGCATCCATGGGAGCCCCAGGCTTGAAGCTGGGGGGCAGAACGGAGTGGAACAGACGCTCCATTTCTTCATAAGGACCCACCCCCTGAGTATCCAACCACTCACGAACCGTCATGGTGTTTGGCTCCTTCAGCCCCTTGCACCGGTCGCTTCCGACGATCATCTGATACTCACCTTCCCTGGAAGCGAGGTCCAGGGGAAACATGCGGCAGGCCCAAGGCCGATTTTCATAAACGCTGCAGCCGTCCCTGGTCACAAGCTTGCAATAGAGCGTGTCGGGGCTCATATCGAACTGGACCACCGGAATATTCGTAACACGTGCCAGAAAATGACGCGTGTATTTGGCGAGAAACTCCCCGGAACCGATTTTCAGGGAGCGCCGAAGGCGAAGCACGTCGTATGGCGTCAGGTAGATATTCACATCCCGGCAGCATTGCGTGAAGCAGGGGAGAGTGTCCCCACAGGCAAAGTGAAAGGTGCTGGTGGGGGTCAGGACAGGTTGGTCTTGGGCGGATGCATTTGGGCACATATGAATCCTCGATGATTTGATTTCAAAACTGTACGGAGACTGCGGGGAGCAACGCTCATGGCCAATGGTTGAAATCGGCTCATTCGCCCTGCTCTGGGTGTTCACTGTAATGAACGGCAATGAGCCTGTTTTGAAGGCGACCTCGGGCAGGGTCGTCACTGGTCCAGCAGGGCCGCCTGAAAATTCTTGAAGTTGGGGTTCCCCTGCAGCAGCTTTTCCACGATAGAAAAGGCCTGGGGATCGCTGCAGGCAATGAAGTTGCAGTTACATTTGCGCTGGCATTTCTTGCAAAAATAATCTTCGTCCAGGGGGGACCCACAGGAACAGACCGGTTCCATGACCAGTTCTCCGTTTTCCCACCGGGCGATAAGGTAATCCTGCTGGTGCTGCTTCAGGATCTCTGCGGTTACGGGCATGCGGGTATCGCTCCTTCCTTGAAAATAGATGAGCAATGAAGGGTGACGGATGGGACGTGAAATCCACGTTCCCAGGTTTCATCGTTCATTGCTCATGTGGTATTGGGCGAAATGGGGGTCGGGTTTCACTTCCCAACCTTCTTTTGCCGGAGAAACTCCCCGACCTCCATTTCCGCCGTGTGCGTGGCCCCTGCCGATGGGCGTTACAGTCTGATCACCTCATCAGGGAAGGGCAGCTGCCAGCAGCTCGGAAAGCTCCGTAATCTCCAAATCATCCTGCTTGTCCAAGCTCTTGCATGCGTCTGTTAACATATTGACACAGTATGGGCAAGCGGTCGTAAGAACTTCCGCACCCTGGGCCAGGGCGTCATGGATGCGCAATTCCCCGAAGCGCTCGCCCATTGCGGCTTCAGCCCAGATGCGCCCGCCACCGCCCGCGCAGCAGAGGCTCATTTCAGCGTGGCGCTGCATCTCGCGTGGCTCCACTCCAGGAAGACTGCTCAGAAGATTCCGCGGGAGATCGTAGATGCCGCTGTGGCGTCCCAGGTAGCAGGGATCATGGTAGGCGACCTTTTTCTCGAGGCCCTTGGGGAAGGAGAGCTTCCCTTCCGCCACCAGCCCTGCCAGCAGCTCCGTGTAATGGATCACTTCCCATTCACCACCCAGCTCGGGGTATTCGTTCTTGAAGGTCCACAGGCAGTGGGGGGAAGTCGTTATGATTTTTTTCACGCCTTTGCCGTTGAAAAGCTCGATGTTGGACTGAGCCAGCTTGGTGAAGAGCTCTTCGTCACCGACTTTACGCATGCTTTCACCGCAGCAGCTTTCCTCAGCGCCGATCACACCAAAGCTCACCCCCGCATGCTTCAAGAGCTGCGTGATGCTTTTGGCGATCTTGGTGCTTCGAGGATCGTAACAGGAATGGCAGCAAACGAAAAGGAAGTACTCCGTATCCGGGCCGAATTGCGGTACGTCGAGACCTTTCTGCCAGTCCGTGCGCTTTTCTCTGGGGCCCGCCCATGGATTTCCGTTGGCATGAGCACTCCCCAGGATGGGCCTCAGGCCGGCCGGTGCCATGCCTGCACCCACGAGACTCGCCCGCATGGCGCGCACATTGTCGACAATCTTTACGCCGCGGGGGCAGTTGGTCTGGCACATGCTGCAAGTGGAGCAGGCGAAGAGCACTTCTTCATCTTCAAAGCCTTCCATGCCCATCTGACCCAGGCGCTGCATGTAACGGATATTGAAATTCTCACTGGTCGATCCCGGGACGAGGCGCCATGGACAGAGATTGGTACAAAGCCCGCACTGCATGCACCACGAGAGGGATTCCCCCCCCATTGAGGCGATATAGTCCCTCATTTCCATTGAAACAGCTTTTGGTTCCATATGTCATCACTCCTTGAAATCTGTGGAGAGTCGGCAAATCTGAGCTGCCATCCTTTTCGGACCGGTTCAGCCGCTCGCCTAGTAGCCTTTGTACGGGTTGGGGCCAACCTCTTCCAGCCGGGCTGAAAAATCATCCAGAATCTGGGGCAACCGATGGTAATCCGTGATGGAAACCTGTTGCAACTGCACCCGGTCGCTTTCCAGAACGAGGCGATTCAATGTCTCCTGGATCTTGCTCATGCGGATGTTGGCCAGTTCGCTGCCCTTGACAAAATGGCATTGATAGTCGTCCCCATGCTTGCAACCCAGCAGCAGGATGCCGTCAATCCCCTTGGAAAGTGCATCGGCGATCCAGACAAGGTTCATGGAGCCCAGGCAGCGGACGGGGAGAATGCGAACCCAGGGATTATAACCCATGCGGCGAATGCCTGCCATGTCGAGAGCGGGATAAGCGTCGTTTTCGCAGGCCAGAATGAGAATCCGGGGCTTTTCATCATATTCGTCGGGGACCTGGATGCTCTTGATGATATTGCCGATCATACCGACAGAATAGTTCTTGAACGAAATGATGCGTTCGGGGCAGGCCCCCATGCAGACGCCACAGCGGCGACAGCGTGTGGGATTGGGCAAAGGATTGCCCTTTTCGTCTTCGTTGATGGCGCCGAACGGGCATTCTTCCGTGCACCGCTTGCACTGAGTGCATCGCTGCATGAAAAATTCCGGGTAGCTGAGATCACCCGCGCGGGGGTGTACAGCCTTGCCCTCGGATACCATTTCCACGCACTGGATGGCCTTGAGGGCCGCTCCCGTTGCGTCGTCCATGGCTCGTGTGTAGTCCATGGGAGCGCGGACAGTCCCTGCGGGGTAAATGCCGGTTCGTCGCGACTCGTACGGGAAACAGACAAAATGCGAGTCGGGGAAGCCGTATTTCAGGGCTGGAAGCTCAGGTCCCTGGCGGTATTGAAGGTTCAAAATGTTGGAAGCCAGGATGGTGTCGGCGGGGACTTCCGCCGTCTCTTCCCCTTCCTTGGGGGCTGTAGCTCGGCTCGGTTCGCCTAAGGCGGTGGTGGGAACCATGCCGTTGGCCAGAACCACCAGCTCCAGGGATTCGGACATGATGGGAGAGCGCGTCAGGACGTCGTCGGCAAGGACCATGAGTCCGCCGGATCCATCATCCTCAATGCCCGTCACCGTTCCACGGACAAAGAAGGCTCCGTCTTTCTGAAGCTGCTTGTACAGGAGCTCGTAATTGCCATTGGCGCGGATGTCCTTGTAGAAGAGGTAGACCGCTGCTTCGGGATTGGCTTCCTTGAAGTACTTGGCCTGCTTGAGGGATTCCACACAGCATGCGGCTGAGCAGTAGGGCAGGTGCTCAGGATCCCGGGAACCGGCGCAGAGAATGAAGCCGACGGAGTTGACCGGCTGGCCGTTGGAGGGGCGCTGTACGTTGCCGGATTTGAACATGGTTTCGAGGGTCCCGGCCGTGATGACATCGGGGAACTGCCCGTAACCGAGGTGTCCGAGCTTCTGCGGATCGTACTCGACGGATCCCGTGGCCAGGACGATGGAGCCCACGCGCTCCTGCACCTGGCTGCCATTCTGCGAGATTTGTACATCGAACATGCAGGGCGCCCCCGAAATCTGGCTCACCTGGGCTCCCGTGTAGACCTTGACTCCCGGCTGGCTCGACAGTTCACCGACCAGCGCATCGAGATCGAAGCTCTGCAGCTCCTCATAAGGCGGTTGGGAGGGAGGCAGCTTGAAGACATCCTTCAAGTACCCACCGAGCTGATCGCTCTTTTCCACCAGAACGGTTTCATATCCCGCCTTGGCTGCTTCGCGTGCGGCTGTGATGCCTGCCAGTCCACCGCCCACGACGAGTACCCGCTTGCTGAGGTTTTCAGCTTCAAAGGGCACGGGAGGCAACGTCTCCGTAGCCTTGACAATGCCCATGCGGAGAAAATCCTGGGCCATCATCTGGGTGTCTTCATCGTTGGCGGGGTGAGACCAGATCACCTGCTCGCGAAGGTTGACCCGCTCCACGACCTTGTCGAGCGAAAAATTGAAGACATCCGTCATCACTCGGGAAGAACAGGCAGCTATGACGGCGGTGTCGATGTCGCCCTTGTCAAAATCCGTCTGGATAAGCTCCCTGCCCTCGGGGCTGCAGAGAAAGGAATGCTGCTTACAAACCGGCACACTGTATTCAGATGAGGCCACCTCGGCCAGGGCTTCCAAGTCGAGTGCATCACCCAGTCCGCAGCCTGAGCAAATATAGACCCCCATTTTCTTTTCCATTGAGCTACCTCCTGCATGTTGCCTGAATGGCCTTGAGAGCTGCCGCCGTTGCATCCTGGACACTGGACGATACGTCTACGGGGCGCTTCACGCATCCTGCGCCGATGATTCCTGCCGTGGGTTGTGTCGGAAGGATGAATCCGTTGTCGTCATAAGAGACATCTGCAGGGACTTTCCCGGATGCAGAACTGGGGACCATACCCGTAGCCAATACGACGAGGTCATACTGTTCCTTGAGAATCTTGCCGGTGGCCTGATCTTCCACCTGTACCGTCACCATGCCTGTGGCAGGATCTTCGGTGATTTCGCCTGCCTTGCCCTTGATGAGGGTGATTCGCTCGTCGGCCTGAACTTTCATGTAAAAGTCTTCGTATTTGCCGAGAGCACGAATGTCTATGTAATAAATGGCTACGCTCGCCTGGGGATTCTGCTCCAGGAGGTAAGTGGACTGCTTCAGAGAGGCGAGGCAGCAGATTCCTGAGCAATAGGGGAGATGGTTTTCATCCCGGGAGCCTGCACACTGGATGAAGGCGATCTTCTGGACTTCTCCGCCATCGGAAGGGCGGGTGATTTTGCCGCCGGTGGGCCCATTGAACGCAGCCAGACGTTCCATCATGACATTGGAGATGACGTTCTTATGCTTGCCTCCGCCATAATAGATGATCTTTTCGGCGGCATACGGCTCCCAGCCCGTAGCCCAGATGATGGCGCCTACCTTGAGATCGAACTGTTCAGTCTGCATGGCGGTATCGACGGCGCCGTAGGGGCAGACCGCTTTGATCTTGTCGGCTTCGGGCGTCCCGATGACCTCGGGAGCTAGAACATAGCGCATGGGAAAAGCAAATTCATGGGGCAGATATGCTGCCTTCACCTTATCGAGCCCGTAGTTGAAGGCATTGGAGATCTCTGTTTCTGCAGCGGATGCGCAGAGGCCGCAACCGGTGCATTTTTCATTGATGTAGCGGGGGCGCGTTTTAATGACTACATCAAAGTTGCCTGCCTGGCCCTCGATTTTTTCGACTTCCGCCATGGTGAAAAAGCGAATGAGCGGATTGCTCTTTATGCGGCGGAAATTGATCTCCAACCCGCAGTTGGGAGGGCAGAGCTTGGGAAAATACTGATTCATTCGAGCGACACGTCCGCCCAGGTAAGGCTCTTTTTCTACGAGGTAGACCTGGGACCCAGCTTCAGCGGCTTCGAGAGCGGCGCTCAAACCGCTCATGCCGCCTCCTACCACCAGAATACTCCGGTTTCCGTTCAGCGAATCGGCCATAAATTTCCTCCATGGTCTGTTTTCATACTGATTGTATAAAATGCATGGCAATACATTGCGGCGCCTCTATCCTGCTGCAAATTTGAGGAAATCAAAAACAAGATATGTTAACTCAATTGTGAGGAAATTTTCAATAAAAAAATCCAATGACTTGTGTGCAGGCGAGGAATCATGCGAGTCATAACAAGGTATGCCGACGGGAAACGATGAGCAAACGATGAGAAAAAAAAACCTCCGGGTGCGAGTGCGCCCGGAGGTCAATTACTTACGGCTCGCGATTACAGGATGTTGACAACCGGAACCTTCTTCATCGTCCACTCGCCACTCTTGGGATCGTATACGGAGTTGACGAAGCACTTCCAGTTGGCTTCATCCATATCGGGGAAGTCAGCGCGGAAGTAGTAGCCAGGCCAACGGCTTTCCTCGCGGAACATGACGTGGCGGAGATGGCTTTCGGCAATCCACATACGATGCACATTTTCATGGCAGCGGAGCAGTTCGTGCAGATCCTGAGCAGCCAACTTCTCGGAATCTTCCTTCAACATGGCCAAGAGCTCAAGGCCTTTTTCCAGGAGGGACTTGTTGGTGGTGAACTGAGCGCTAACGCCACCGACGTATTCATCCATGATCTTCTGGAGACGGAACATGAACATCTTGGGTTTCATGAAGTTGGGGTTGATGTCGGGATCGCTGGACATCGCGCCAAACTCTTCGAAGCGAGCCATAGGAGCAAGGATTTTTTCTTTCAGAGCAGCGATGGTTGCATCATCGACGGTGGGAGCGGTGTTGTTGTCGAGGATGAACGCAATGGCGCTCTTGCCGGCGACGCGGCCTTCAGCGTGAGAGCCGGAGGAGAACTTATGGCTGGATGCGCCGGAACCGTCACCAGCGGTGAAGAGACCCTTTACGGTGGTCATGTTGGTGTATTTGCCAACTTTTTCCCAATCTTTTGCGTATTCGGCAGGCATCAGGTCGGGAGCACCGCACACCCAGGCGCCGGAAGCACCGGAGTGAGAACCGATGAAATAGGGTTCCGCAGGAGCGATTTCAGAGGGTTTTTCCTCGGGCTGGATGTTGCTGCCTGCCCAGAGGAGTGCCTGGCTGATGGTCATATCCAGGAAGTCTTCCCATGCTTCTGCTTCCAGTTCCTTCATCTTTTTCTTGAAGGCCTTGGGATCGTCTTTGTACTTGGCTGCGATGTTGGCAATGGCTTCTTCCGTCTTCATGTAGATCGGGCCCTTGCCGATGAAGAGGTCTTCCATGCCCAGCCAGTTACGCAGGTTGGCGGGGATAGGTTTGCCCAGACCGTAGGGAGCCCACTTGGGGAGCTCGCCGGCGCGGGTTACCATGTATTCTTCACCCATGGCGTTGACTGCACGGGACTTGAACAGGAGGAACCAGGCGCCTACAGGGCCGTAACCATCTTTGAAGCGTACGGGAATGAAGCGTACTTCCTGGCAGGTCATCTCCGCACCGGCCTTGATGGTGAAATAAGCGGTGGAGCCGGAGTTCCAGGGGGGATACCAGGCGCGACCCAAACCTTCACCGACGGAACGGGGACGGAATACGTGAACGGCCCCACCCATCATGGCGATGGTCGCTTTTGCCTTGAAAACATAAAACTTGTTTTCACGGACACTGAAGCCCGCACCACCGATGCACTTGTCGCCGTCCATCAGAGGCTCGGTAATGAAAACGCGTTCGTACAGCCAATCCTTGAAGCCGGCTTCGTTCATGGCGTTCTTGGCTGCTTCTGCAACGATGACCTTGTAGGATTCACCGTTGATCATGATCTGCCAGCGGCCTTCGTTCACATACTCGCCCTTTTCATCTTTCCAGATGGGGAGGCCCCATTTTTCGAAAAGATGCACGGAAGAGTCAACGTGACGGGCAATGTCATATACCAAGTCTTCACGGGAAATGCCCATGAGGTCCTGGCGAACGTACTTGACGTAATCTTCCAGGGTGTTCTTGCCCTTGGCGTAGCCAATGTACTCGTTGATAGCGGAAAGACCCATGGCTACCGCGCCGGAACGATCCATGGCGGCTTTGTCAACCACGGTTACCTTCAAGCCATTCTTTTTGGCCCAGTAAGCGGCTTCAAATGTAGCACCACAAGCGGACATACCACCGCCAATAATCAGGAGATCGGTATCGACGACTACGGTTTCAAAATTAGGCATATCGTTACCTCCTTAAGGGTTTATTACTTCTTCAGGGTGGGAAGCGTGTCTTGGCCGGTGGAAGCAGGCTCTGTACAGAGAACGGGGCTCTTGATGTCTTCCGTACCCGTTGCATACCCTGCCAAGGGATTTGCTTTGCCTTCCGGTGTGGTCCGGATGGGGAACTTGAAGCGTTTTACCTGGCCGCTGCGGAACTTAACGGTCCACATAATGTCTTCGGAACCACGGAGGGGCACCACTGAAGCTCCCATAGGAACGAAGTCGGCATAAGCGCGTACGTCAATGGCCTGCTGGGGGCAGATCTTCACGCAGTTGTAGCATTCCCAGCACATTTCGGGAGCGCGGTTGTAACCTTTCATTTTGTCTTTATCGAGAACCATCAAATCCTGGGGACAAATGTACATGCACGCTGTCTTGTCTTGGCCCTTGCAGCCATCGCATTTTTCAAGGATTACATAACTTGGCATAACTATCCTCCTAAGAGTTTATACTTTATCCTTTAGCCTATCGTTCACACTTGTCTGGAAGCCTTGTTTGAGCCCTACACCTCCCTTCTTGGATCCGCACTTGCTCTACTCACTACGAACAAGCTGTTTGGTGAAAATGATCACTGCCTCTTTGTTATTTCTGCTTCACGCTTTCAAATGGTCACGCCGTGAAGTTTCTTCGCTTGTCCCGCCAAAGCCTCCCTGAACAGAATGGTGAAAGGAGCTTTTTTCCATTTCATGCTTGTGCATTATATTGCAAAATCATTATAGAGATGGTCTCAAAGTTGTCAAGGGAAAAATATGCAAATTTTCACAAGTCATTTGCGCTCGTAATGACACAAGCTGGAGACAAACGGGGAAGGAGGTAGTCGAAGGCGATTTTTCATTGCAGAGCCCCATGACATGATTGCCCAAGTACATGAACCATTGTTTTTCAGAATATACAAAATGCGGGACGACCGCAAGGGGTGTGAGCAATTCAAGTCTAAGGTCTCAGATTTATGGTAAAAGTCTTTTACTCTTTGATCGTTATGCGATCCTCGATACCCAGCCTTTTCATCTTCTTGTAAAGAGCGGTGCGATGTATTCCGAGCATACGCGCCGCCAAAGCGCGATTCCCATCTGCTGTCTGCAGCGCCGACTCTATGGCGTTGCGTTCCGCACTCACCAGTTGTTCTTCCAACGTTCCGATGGAAAGAGCTTTTTTGCCTTTGGGGAATATAGGTGGCAAATGGTGTGGTTCTATCGTCAAGCCTTGGACCTTCCAGGCCATCTGACGGATCATGCTTCGCAGTTCCCGAACATTTCCCGGCCAAGTGTGTGAGACCAATGACTTTACAGTAGCTTCGGAGAGTCGATGCAAGGGCAAGGCTTCACGCTGGCACACTTCAGCAAGAAAATGTCTTGCCAGGAGTGGAATGTCTTCCGGCCGCGACCTCAGCGGAGGAATTTCGATGGGAAATTCGTTGAGGCGGTAAAAGAGGTCCCCCCGGAACTTTCCGGAGCGGACCAGAGCCGCCAGGTCACGGTTGGTGGCAGCGATCAAACGAAAGTTCACAGCAATCGATATGGTGCCGCCCAGGCGATCGATCTTGCGTTCTCCCAGTACGCGGAGCAGCTTGGCCTGGCTGTCTACCGGCAGTTCGCCGATTTCATCCAGAAAGAGTGTTCCGTCGCACGCGATTTCGAATTTTCCCGGCTTGCCTTTTTGGCGTGCGCCACTGAAAGCCCCCTCTTCGTAGCCGAACAGCTCCGATTCGATGAGATCATGGGGAATGGCGCCGCAGTTGATCGCAACAAAAGGACCATTTTTTCGACTCGAAGCTTCGTGAAGCGCCTGAGCAAACAGCTCTTTACCCGTCCCGCTCTCGCCCAGTATCAGCACCGTCGCTGAGGAATTAGCAACACGGCGTGCCTGCTCGATGATATGCTGCAGTTGTGGATTGAGCGTGAGAATGCTTTCAAATGAGCTCCGATCCCTGCTCATTTCATTGAGCAGCGTTTCGTAGCGTTCGACCTTCCGCTCCATCGATCGAACTCGATCCACCAGCTTTTCCAACTGCTCAGGACTCTGAAACAGGATTCTCCCAAAGGCGCCGATCACCCGGTTGTCCTGCCGGATGGGGAGGTTCACCGTAATTTTAGTCTTGCCGTACAGATCGACAATCTGGGCGCTATCGGCCACGCCGCTTCGGGCCACCTCCGCCAGGCGACTGCCCGGGGCAAGCTCCCAGAGGGATAATCCCGCACCTGCCCCGGATTCGAGCCCGAACCATCGCTCGTTGGCTGCACTGAGGAGAGTGACTTTCCCTTCGGTATCCACAACCGTCAGTCCCTCATAGGGGTTGTCGAGAACCATCCTCACCATTTCCTCATTGATGGTGCAGTCCCCATAAGGCCCCAGAATTCTGTCGGCCGCCCGGACGCGCCTGAAAACGATCACTTCAGGCCACTGTCGCCCTTCGGCTTGAACGAACCACTCATCGCCATAGAACGTCCATTGTCCCGGCCCCAAATCGCGGAGTTGGTGCGGAAGCAGATCTCCCTCTGCGAGATCCATGTGGGTTGTGTTTGAAAACTCAGAGTCTACAGCCGTCACGCGCCCGGTTTCATCTAAAAAAACAAGGCCGCATCGACAATAGGCGGCTTTACGGAAGGAGCTTGCATGAGAAGTTGAATTCATGGGTCAACATGTCTCCCTGTGGATACAATCTATTTTTTTGCCCTATTGTAGCGAAAATGTAGACACCCGACTACACAAATCAAAAAGTTTCAACTTCACGCCTTTTGACCCACTTTTAAATAGTTTATTGATTTTCAAATACTTATATCCTAAACGCCCGCTCTCCAGAAGCTGGCATGATGCATGAAATGCACAGGCACTGATTGTCTCATGGGACGTGTCCGAATTTTCGGTATTTTGCTGGTGACTTGGGCATACAAACTCTATATGAATCAATCTTTAGGAGGAACAATGTATTCTAACAACGAAGAACTGCGAATGGCCGCCAACATGATACGCAAGGCAGCTCGGGAACAGGTGGCTCCCCTGGCCCCCTCCATTGATGCAACAGGTCAACTCAACCCGGAAGTGGAAGGACTGTTGTGGGATTTAGGGCTCATGACCGTTGTCTTTCCGCAGAAATATGGCGGCATGGCGCAGCATAGCGGCACCTTCTTGTGTATCGGTGTTGAGGAGCTTGCACGCTGCTGCGCCTCCTCGGCCCTCATGTTGATCATTCAGGCTGTCGGCAGTTTCCCCATTATCCATGGCGCCAGGCCGGAACTGCTCGATCGTCTGCTTCCGAGGATGGTCAAAAACCGTGAACTGGCGGCCTACCTTGTTTCAGAGCCCGGCGCCGGGTCCGATGTGGCCTCCATTCGCACCACGGCGGTCAAAGATGGTGACACATACGTTATTACGGGAACAAAGTGCTTCGCCACAAACGGACCGGTGGCTTCAGTCTATTCCGTTTTGGCCCGGACCTCAAACAATGGACGCGATGGGTTGTCCTTTTTTCTGGTAGAACGTGAAACCCCTGGGCTCACGATTGGAAAAATCGAGAAGAAGCTCGGACAAAAGGGCTCACAAACTTCCGAGGTGCATCTCGAGGAGGTGCGTGTACCTGCCGGGAACCTCCTGGGGGAAGAAAACAAAGGTTTCAAACTCGCCATGAAAGATTTCGACATGTCCCGTCCTGCCGTTGCTGCGCAGGCACTGGGCATAGCCGAGGGTGCATTCGAACAGATGGAAAGGTATTCCAGAGAGAGGGAAACCTTCGGCAAACAACTTTGCGAACATCAGATGATTCAGCAGATTCTTGCGGACAGCGCCACCCTCATCGAAGCTTCCCGGGGGCTGGTCTATCGAGCCGCGGCCCAGTATGACGAGGGCAAGCGCAATACCAAGCTGGCGTCCATGGCCAAGGTTTTTGCATCGGATGCAGCCATGAAAATCACCACGGATGCGATTCAGGTCTTTGGTGGTTATGGCTACATGCAGGATTATCCTGTTGAGCGGATGTTCCGGGACGCCAAGCTCACTCAGATTTTCGAAGGCGCCAATCAAATTCAGCGGCTGGTGATTGCTAGAGAAATAAGGAAAGAGAATTCCGCATCCTGAGATTCAATCATTTAAGGAGATCGTATCGAATGAAGCATCTTACCGAAGAGCAGAAAGTCATGTTGGAAATGGTGCGTGATGTGGCGGACCGGGAAATCGCGCCGTTGGCTATCGAACTCGATGAAAAACACGCTTTCCCGGAACATGCTCAAAAACTGTTTGCCGAGTTGGGACTGCTGAATCCGCTTCTGCCCGCCGAACAGGGTGGAACCGAAATGGACAACGAGACCTTCGTGATGATCCTTGAGGAAATCGGTCGGGTTTGCGCTTCTACGGCCCTTTTGCTGATTGCCCAGGCAGATGGCATGCTGCCCATCATCCACGGCGGCAGCCCTGCGCTGAAGGAAAAATTCCTGCGTCGGTTTGCTGGAAATTCCACCCTCCTGACCGCTTTTGGAGCCACTGCGCCCTCAGCCGGCTCGGACCTGCTCGCCATGAAAACCCGTGCAGTCAAAAAAGGCGATAAGTACGTGATCAACGGTCAGAAGTGCTTTATCACCAACGGATCCATGGCGGACATCATCTCCCTCTATGCTTACACGGACCCGGAAAA
>DAIQOB010000011.1:9751-18652 GCA_036788075.1 Syntrophobacteraceae bacterium | reverse complement strand
GTAGATGTCTTTTTGAAATATCACGACATGGGGTGGAAAAGAATGCTTAATTTCTTTCAAATCCACGCCCACCACCAGTCCTCCGGGGCCGACGATCCTGCTGGTGAGCTGCATCCATGATCCCGGAGCTGCTCCAAGATCTAGCACCCGCTGTCCGGGCTTGAGAATGGCATGCTTTTTCTGGATCTCTTCGAGCTTGTAGATCGCCCGCGCCAGGTAGTTCTCTTTTTTGGCCCTGTGAAAATAATGGTCTTGAACTCTATAGGACATCAAGTAACCGCCTTAAAATACTTTTGTTTTCGAGAATCAACCCTATAGCATAAAAAACAGACTTTTGTAAACAAGGGCTTCGCCGTTTATTTGCGCCAGCCTTCGGCACCTCCAAACCGCATCTCTCAGCTCGTCCATAGCCATCACCCTTCTTTTGTCATAAAGGCTCAGACTATCCTTTGTAATTTGGTAATGGATCTCATATAATTTATTTCACTCACAAAACAAGCCCGATAGAAGAAAAAGACAGGAATCCCGAAGACAAAAGCTGGTTCCACAGGACTTGAGACAGGGAGGGACGTGCAATGGAGCGACAAGTCAATGGCAAGGTCATCCGGCTCATCCAGGGAGATCTCACGGAGCTCTCGGTGGATGCGATCGTCAATGCCGCCAATGCTCAGCTCATTTTGGGGGGAGGCGTCGCGGGAGCCATTCGCACGAAGGGAGGGCCGAGCATCCAGGAGGAATGCGATCGGGTCGGCGGCACGACGGTCGGCGAGGCTGTCCTTACCAACGCGGGAAAATTGAAGGCGCGTCATGTCATCCACGCCGTCGGGCCCCGCATGGGAGAGGGCAACGAAGATGAAAAGCTTCGCCAGGCAACACTGAACAGCCTCCGGCGGGCCACTGAAAACGGACTCCGTTCCATTGCTTTTCCGGCCATCAGTACTGGAATTTTCGGTTTTCCCAAAGACCGGTGCGCTGCGATCATGCTCCAGACGGTCAAAGGCTTCCTGAAGGATCAAGACAGCTCACTCACGGAGGTCGTCTTCTGCTTGTGGTCCAAGGATGACCTGGAGCTCTTCACGCAAACGTTGAAATCGTTGCTGCCCCTGGAATGATGCGTTCTCCCGGGGAAGCGCGCACACAAGCCGCGCCGTTCCCTGCTGTATTCCTCTCGTGAGGTCTCTAAATGAAATTCCTGAATCACTCGAACTGGCAGCCGAAGCACAAGGTCACAGCGGTGAAAATCGCTCTCACCTATGCTCTCATGGGAGGATCCTGGATTGTCCTTTCCGACTGGCTTCTGAGCGTTCTGGTCGCCGATCCTTTGCTGTTCAACCGCCTGCAAACTTTAAAGGGATGGCTCTATGTGACCACCTCCGCAGTGATTCTTTACGTCCTCGTTCGCATCAGTGTCCGATCCTACCGTCAGTCGGAAGATGCCCTGCAGGAAAGCAGGCGCGTGCTCACCACCCTCCTGAGCAATCTTCCCGGTATGGCTTACCGGTGCCGGTGCGATGATGAAATGACCCTCGAGTACGTCAGCGAGGGATGCCTCGCTCTCACGGGGTATAAGGCTTCGCAGCTTGTGGGAGAATCCAAAATCTCGTGTGCTCAGCTCATCCATCCCGAAGACCGCGCCTACGTGCAGGAGGAAAGACGCAAAGCACTCCAGAGGCAGATTCCCTATCGTCTCGTCTACCGCATCAACCACGCCCTGGGCGAAAAGCGGTGGGTAATGGATCATGGGCGAGGCACGACGCACTGTGAGGGGCAGGCAATGATTGCGGAAGGTTTCATCAGCGACATCACGGAGCGCAAACTGGCGGAGGATGCGTTGCAGGCCAGTGAAAGGAAGTTTCGCTCGCTTTTTGAAAACTCCGCCGATGCCAACCTGCTCATGTCGGGCAATATTTTCATCGACTGCAACCCGGCCGCCGTGAAGATGATGCATTGCACCGACAAAGACCAGCTCCTTTCTCTTCATCCGGCCCAGCTTTCACCCGAACGGCAGCCCGACGGCCGCCTCTCCACGGACAAAGCCAACGAAATGATCGCCAGGGCACTCAAGAAAGGAAGCCTCAGGTTTCGGTGGGTGCACCGGCGGGCGGATGGCCAGAATTTCCCCGTGGAGGTGCTGCTGACGGTCATTCCCATCAGCGACAAGCCCATGATTTATACGGTTTGGAGGGATATCACCGAACGGGTCAAGGCCGAGGAAGCTCTCAAGGAATCCGAAGAACGTTATCGCACCCTCGTGGAAAGCGCCTCGGATGCCATCCTGCTGGTGGATCCACAAAGGCACATTTTATCATCGAACCGGGCTTTTCTGGATCTTTTCGGTTACACACGCGAGGAGTTGACAGGGAAAACTGCAAGGATCATTCATCAGTCAGACGAAAATTATGAGGCTTTCGTCAGGAAAGCCTACCCCATCCTCCACACACAGGGCCCCCTGCGTTTTGAATGGGAGCTCGTACGCAAGGACGGGACCCGCATCCCCGTTGAAGGCACTTACTCAGCCATCAGGGCATCCGACGGCTCCATCCGAGCTTATGTCGCCATTTTGCGGGACATTTCCGCCCGAAAGCGATCCGAAGAGGAGCTCAAAGCCTACCGCGATCGGCTGGAAGACATGGTGAAGGAACGAACACGCGACCTGGAAGCCGCACAAAAGGCCCTGGTGCAAAAGGAGAAGCTCAAGACTCTCGGAGCCATCACTGCAGAGGTGGCCCACGAATTCCGCAATCCCCTCATGGCCATTGGCGGTTTCGCCAAGCGGCTTCAGAAGAAATTACCCGAATCCCGCGAAGCCGAAATCATCTTGAAAGAATCTCATCGTCTTGAAATACTTTTGGAAAGGATCGACCACTACCTGAAGCCCATCCAGACTCAGCCCCGGGAATGCATGGTCAACACCGTCATCACCGAGTGCGTGGAGCTATTCTCTCCGGAGCTTGCCAGTGAAAAAGCCCACCTGCAGCTGGAGCTGGATCCCGGGCTGTCCCCGGCCTACGTCGATCCCGACATTCTCTCCCAGGTTTTCAGCACGGTCATCACCCATTCTTTGAAGATTATGGATAAAACAAGGCCTCTGAAAATGAAGACCTACGAGACGGAAGAGAATATTTACATTGATTTCTGGAACCCGGTTCACGGCCAGAAGATCAAGGATGCCGAAGCCCTGTTCATGCCCTTTGAAGAAGCGGGCGCCGACATTGAAATTTCCAGGAGCTACCGGCTCCTGAAGGACATGGGAGGGGTCCTCTCCTTTTACCAGGAACCCGATCACATGGTCTTCAGCATCTCTTTGCGGAAGGCCGGTGCGGTGGAGGAAGATGGAGAAGTAAAAGAAGGGAAAGAAGCAGAATCGAACGGTTGATGCACGGAGTCGATGCCGTCTGCTGCCCCACCGTCACGGCAGCCGTTCGCTTCCAGCCGAAACGGCCCACTCCCCCCGGGGCTTCCTGAAGGGCTCCAAGGCATCGCGTACGGCCTGGACGAACCGCTGGAAAAGCTCCGTAGGGACCTGCCTCCCCTGAGGAGTCAAATCTCCGAACATGCGATCACGCAGTCCCCGGCTGATTTCCAGTTGCACCCCCATGCCCCGCCGGCACAAGTTGCAGATGTTCGCCTGCTCGATGCCGTCAAGCTGTGACCGGCTGCATTCCCTGGCGTCGAACCCCGCCTCGCGGAGTTCCTTTAGAATCCGCCGTCTCAGCTCCAGGTCCAGTCCGCCGATATGGACCATGGGCTCCTTTTCTTTGCATCCGTGAATGGAAAGGGTGATTTCCGTCCGGCCCAGGATTTCCAGGATGGTGGGCTCGTCGAAGAGGGTGCTCTTGATGTGAAGCGCCAGGTTGCCGGAGCTTTTGATCCCCTCCAGGGCATAGAACGTATGCTCATGTCCCGCGACGGCGTCCGCGATTTGGGAGGTGCCCGGCTCGATGTCCCCGCCGTGAATGCTCAATATGGCAATGCCGGAGTATCCCAAACGGGCGCGAATGCGGTAGTCGACTCCCTCCTTTTCATGCCTTTTCAGTTCATCAAAGCCCGAATATCTGTCCATTTGTGCTTCCCACTTCCTCTCGTCCCATGCCTTATTCGCGCCCGGAAAAGCTTGCAATTCCCATTGGAATGGGTCAAGCTTTTCTCTCCCTGCCAGGTCTACGGCGCTGCTCGCCCTTTCGAAGCGGCAGTATTCTACACCAATGACCTGACTTTTGGGCAGCCCAATATGCCGGGATGCGTTATTGGACAATTCATCACCTGATTCGCCACAAACTATATACGATTCAAGAAACGGACGGTTCCCCATGAACCTTGAGCACGTGAGTGAATACAATCGCGAGCAGTGGAGCAGCTTCCAGGCCATCCTGCAGGCATGCCAAATGCTCTCGCCATCGGTGAAGGAAGAACTCCTCGCATCCCTCGATCCTTATCTGAAGTTCCGCCGGGAACTGGACGCCTTTCAGGAAGAATACTTCACCCCCATCTGCCGGCCCGCCTGCTACGAAACACGACTGAGCGCCTGCTGTGGCTTCGAAAGCATTTTCACGTTTTTCGCCGATGAGGTCATCACGTTTCTCGTTGCGACTCCCGAGGAGCTTTCCCGGCTTTTCGACGTTCTCCAGCGGCCCAATAAAACGACACACTGCGTGTATCTTGGGGCAGAGGGCTGTCTGTGGAAGATGCGCCCCATTTCGTGCGCCATGTTCTTTTGCGATGAAGCCAGGAAAACCCTGTTCGAACGCTCTCCCGAGGCGGAGCAGCTCTGGCTTGATTTTCAGGGCAGAGAAAAGACCTTCACCCGGCCCACCCAAAAGATTCTCTTCGACGACCTGGAAGCATTTTTCATCGGATTGAAAGCCGATTCACCCCATATGTATTATCACAAGAGCCCTGGACTCCTTCGGCTGAAAGCTCAATCGGGTTTGAATGGAACACCGCGCGTGAGACCCTCCAAATAGACGCAATGCGACGAGAGAGGATGCCTATGCCACCGGAAGCCTTTATGGACCAGATTTACCAGGGAAGACTCGACAAAGAGATCTTCGACTCGTTCAGCTCCCTTCGAAATACTTTAAAAATCGATGGAATCATTCAGGAATACCTGGAAATGCTCCAGGAATACGATCCTCGCAGCATAGAGGCCGCGGGCAGGATTCCTGAGGATATGCTGGAACGCATGAAAAAGAGCGGCTTTTTCGGCCTTTCCATCCCGGAGGAATACGGGGGGCTGGGATTCAATGGATGGGAATATCTCAAGACCATAGAGGAAATGGTCCGCCAGGACATCTCAGTCGTCCTTGCATCCATCGGCCATCTCTCCATCGGCGTGAAGGGGATCCTGCTCTTCGGCAGTGATTTTCAGAAGCAAAAATACCTCGTTCCCGCCGCATCCGGAGAGATGATCTTTTCCTATGCCCTCACGGAGCCGCGCATCGGCTCGGACGCTCAGCACATCGAAACCCGCGTGGAACTTTCCAGCGACGGCTCTTACTACCTTTTGAACGGTCAAAAGACTTATATCACCAATGCCAACTACGCAGGCGGACTGACGGTCTTCGCCCAGATGGACCCTCGACAACCCGGATTCATGGGCGCCTTCATCGTGGAAACGTCCTGGGACGGCGTAAAGATCGGCAGGGACATGCCCAAAATGGGACTCAAAGCCAGCTCCACCGCAGCCATCCAGTTCAAGGATGTGCGGGTTCCCGTCGAAAATCTTCTGGGACAGCCGGGAGAGGGCTTCAAGATCGCCATGACCATCCTCAACTATGGACGGCTGGGCCTGGGAGCCGCTTCCCTGGGAATGATGAAACAATCCCTGGACGACATGTTGAAAAGGTCTTCCACACGCATCCAGTTCGGTGCTCCCATCCGCACCTTTCCCCTCGTGCAGGAAAAAATGGTGAAGGCAAAAGCCTACAGCCTGGTGGTTTCTGCCATCAATGACTTCATTACGGGAATCCTGGAAAAGGACCCCTTCGCCAATGTCGCCATCGAGACTTCCCATTGCAAGCTCTTTGGAACCACCCGCGCCTGGGATGTCCTGTACGACGCTCTGCAGGTGGCGGGGGGATCCGGCTACCTGGCTTCTCAACCCTATGAAAAGCGCATGAGGGATTTCCGCGTGGCCACCGTCTTCGAAGGGACGACGGAAATCCACTCCATCTATCCGCCGCTCTTTGCGATGCGCAAGCTGAGCCAGGAAGTCAGCGATCTGCACACCAACAGGGCCATGGAGCTTTTGCTCCTGACGGATCGACTCCTCAGGCAGATGGAATGGCCCTTGAGCTTCGACCACCCCATCCTGCGCAAGGCCGCCCGCTTTGCCCGAAAGAATGCGTCCACCCTGCGCAGGATGCTCTGGGCCGGCCTTGTGCTGCACGGGAAGAAAATTCCCCGGAAAGAATTCATCCTGCGAAGAATCACGACGCTCAGTCTGTACACCCTGGGAATACTGGCCGTCCTCGCCAAGCTCACAGCCGACGGGAAGAATGGGACCCTGGATGAGGGGGAGATCGTTTTGCTGGAATACTTTCTGGAGGAAGCCAAAGCGGTACGGAAGCTCAACAGGAACATTTTCAACACGGCCCAGGAGAACATCCATCAGCGCGTGTTCGAAGATATGATCAAAAAATGGGATGCATCCCGGTGAGTTCCAGGACTTCTCGGTGAACTGTGCCGGTCAGGGGACGCGTCCCGCCAGCAGGGCGAAATAGTCCTGGACGAACTTGCCCGAAACCACCTGGGTGAGGGGGAAAAGGAAGCTCCTCCCTTCGAGCGAAGTCTCATTGAGGGCACGAAAGAGCTCTCGGGAGATTTCATAGAGTCTTCCATTGGCCTGATCCAAATCGTAAAATACAGGCCGTCTGTCTTGGGGAAAATCCTTCCACGTCCCGGGCTCTTCTTTGCCCTGGTAAATCAGGGGAAGGCCGAAGGCCCGGCACGCAATGGGGCGGTAGAAATAGGTGATGCATTTTCCTCCCACACTGAGAGGGCACCGGTACACTCCTGCCTCATGCGGCTCCCCCTGGAGAACTGTCGAATCGAGGCTCCCTTCGACCGATTCGTAGGAAGGGATGATGGAGTCCGCTTCGAGAGGGGCCTTCTTCAAAAGGACGCGATTCGCCGTCACTGCCCGTTCAATGACCGCCATCCGGTCACCCTGGTTCAGGGACTTGTTCAGGTAATGTTTGAGGTATGCGGCTTCGATGAATTGAAGGTGCAGATATCTGCCACAGCAGCCGTCGTTATCCAGCCCGCAGCGTCCTGCAAGGGGAGGCGAAAGCGAAGAAACCGCGTCAAAGGCCATTTCCAGCTGCTCGACCACCTCCTCGTAGGCCTCGAAATAGGGGCTGAGGTCCACCAGGCGGTTTCCTTCCAGAGACGGTTCCCGAATGGTCAACTTTCCGGCCCGCTTCCCGTATTTTCTCAGAAGCCACCATTGGGAGAAGCTGCTCGGCGTGGATCGGAAATTCTTGAGGCGTTTTCCGGCCAGTTTGAGCCCGAATCCCCGGCGGAGAAGATAAGAAGTCACGAAGGTTCCCGTTCTCCCGATGCCGAACCGGCAATGAACCAGCACCTTTTTGCCGAGATAGATGGCCTCGTCGAGCCATGCCAGGGCTTTTTCCATCTCCTCCAGGGGAGGGGCGTTCTCGTCGGCTATGGGAAGATAATAGACTTCGAAACCGTAGCTTTGCTCGATCTCGTGCAGATCACAAAATTCTGCGCACAAATTGACGATGGCATTGATCCCCTGCTCCTTGATGGATTCCAGTTCGTCATAGGACATGGGAGCATGGGAAACCGCCAGCTGATCCGTAACCCAGGTCAGTGTATGGGCAGGCATGGGATTATCCAATTCCGAGAAGCCCCCGGGCCTTCTCCGTGGATTCCGGGGTTGCAGCGGCTTCCCTCTGAAGAACGTGCAGGTTTATCTTGTCAATGGTCTGCATGGTTTTCTCCATCCTGATTTTTCAGCTGGAGAAATTCCTCCATGAGCACGTCCACATCTTTTTTGTCTTTCAAACGCATATCCACCAGGCGTGTAAAGCCCAACAGCTGTCCGGCCAACTCCAGCAGCCCCTCGGACACCTCGGGAGAAGGCTTTTTCATGCGCGCCGCGATCATATCCCCTTCAGGATGGACTTCAAAACCATAATGCTGAAGGATCCGAGCCAGAAAGAGGACCCTCAACGTCCGTCCCAGGTAGTCTCCCCCACCCCCTTCAAAATGGAGCGTGATGTAATTTTCCCTCTCATTGGGACCGCAATATGCGTCCAAAACCACGAAGTGATACCCGAAGCGGATGTTCACATTGAGATAGTAACGGCCGATGAGGGCAAAGCTTGAAAGAAAGGGGGATTTCAGGCTGAAGATTCCACTGCTGACGCGGTCGAATTCCTCCCAGTCCAGGTGGCGCAGGTTGGAGCTCCATCGAATGCCGGGATGGCTGAGCCCTCTCCACAAGGCCTTGAAGGGACGATTCTGGATATCCTCCAGCGCCACGTTTTTTCTCGACCGACGAGTATCCTCGGGCCGGATCCCCTCACCCAGGTCCAGCACACAGACGGCGATGGGAATGTCTGTGGCGAGCTTCCTGGCCCCCCTCGCCCTCCCATGCCTGCCTGCTCCCGTGGAAAACATTTCCTCCACCGCCTTTTCATGGATGAAGCGGAGGAAATCGTGCAGGGTTTGACATCCTTCCGGGCTGAAGCTCCGGGCTTTGGGGTCTGTCAGGTTCAAAGGAGATATGTGCTTCAGGATCTCACGCAATCGCTTTTTGAAGGGCGTTTCCCGATGGGCTGCACCGATGAGGCATACGGGCTGCATGCCTTCCGCAACGCTCCCCGCATACACCCGGGCCGCTCCCGCATCCACAGTGACCACTTCCCCATT
>DAIQOB010000011.1:1796-9651 GCA_036788075.1 Syntrophobacteraceae bacterium | reverse complement strand
CGCTCCCCGCATACACCCGGGCCGCTCCCGCATCCACAGTGACCACTTCCCCATTTCTCAGGACCTGTGTTGCCGTTTGAGTGTTCACCAGAAGAGGAATCCCCCATTCGCGTGCGACAGACGCAAAATGGCCCGCCACAGACCCCACATCGGTCACCACAGCCCTCAACCGGCCGATGATCTGGGTAAAACGGGGGGAAGTCGTCGGAGCCACCAGCACCGCGCCTTCTGGGACAGCCCCCAAATCCGACAGGGAGGTCACCTGGACGACGGTCCCCGTTCCAATCCCCGAGGAAGCCTTTTCTCCGGCTGCCAGCAGCACCGGGAGGGAGATGCTCGGCCCGCCCTCCCGGCAATCTGCTGCCGGTACGGCATCCGCCACTCGCAGGGGCCTGGACTGCAGGAGGTAAAGCTCACCGTTGCGCCCCTTGCACCATTCCACATCCTGGGGCATGCCAAAATGCGCCTCCAGTTGCAAACCCCACCGGGCCAGTTGCTGCGCACTCGCTCCGTCCAGTGAAAGCTCCGTGCGCTCAGACTCGTCCAGAGGAACGGTTTCCGGCTCCCCGCCTGAACGCAGCACCGCCTTATATTCCCTGGTACCCCACCACGACTGGAGAACCTTGAAGTCTTCTTCCCTTGAAATCTCCAGCAAATCGGGTGCGACTTCCCCTTTCACCAGTAGTTCACCCTGGCCCCAGATGGAATAGATTTTCAGCGTCCGAGAAGCCGGATCCAACGGATCCCGGGTATACATGACCCCGGCCGATTCTGTATCCACCATCTCCAGCACCAGAACAGCCATGGGCGTTTCCTGGTCCAGAAGCCCATTTTCGACCCGGTAGTAGATGGCCTTGGGAGCGTATTTACTCGCGATGACAGCTTTATACGCGCTCCCCAGTCGATGGCGATCCACTTGAAGCTCCGTTCGATACTGCCCCGCAAAAGAAAGGGCCGAATCCTCCCCCACGGCGCTGCTGCGCAGGCATACGGGGAAGTCGGGCTTTCCTGCGCCAGAGAGGGCATCGTATCCTTTCAGGAGAGCCTCTTCCACGACAGGGGGCACAACGGCATTCAAAAACTTCGAGACCAGTTCGCGGGACGTTTGCTCCAGGGAGCAGGGAGAATGGATGTTGAGATCGGCAAGAGCCGCTTCGATGTGGGGTCTCAATCGATTGAAGTGGCAGAAATGATGGAAGGCGGCTGCAGAGAGGGCAAAGCCCCTGGGAACGGGAAGGCGAAGCTCAGTGCAGAGTGCGGCAAGATGAGCCGCTTTCCCTCCCACGATTCCTTCGCTTCCAGGGCCGATGTCCTGGAAGTTCAAAAGAAATGGAGCGGGGGGGGGCGGATGGGGCGTCAGCAGGAGACGATCCACCCGCGCCGAGACGGAGCGAAACCGTTCCGGCAATGTGCGATAGCTACGGGGGGCCATTAGAGAGAGCCCCCTCACCATCCCGGACACCGCACGCATCAAACTCCTGCAGGTTTTTTCCACAGCATGGAAATCGACGGACGCCCCATCGTGGTAATAGCTTTCCAGAAGAGCCATTTCACCGTGGGCGGCGCGATCGAGATCCAGAAGCTCTTTGAAAGCCTCGTATTTCGTTCGCAAGTGTACTTCGGGGGAGATTACCCTGCCGGCAATGTCTTTTAGAATGCTCACCAGAGACATATCCCATCCCCTTCCGAGGCAGACGGCGTCAAGAAGAGTGATCAAACCGTCCCGCAACAGAGAATGTCAGGCATTCCTAATGCTCTGTCAGTTTTGTTTCGCGGGGTACGCCCCTTTGATTCCCCCCTTGAGGGGGGCAGGGGGGTGTTGTCTTGCCCGGCATAACTTATTTGACGCAGTACTACTGGTTGGCTTGCAGAAAACTGGCCAGGCTTGCGGTATCTTCCACATTCTGGACCTTTGCGTTGCGATTGATACGGCGCATCAGCCCCCGAAGGACCTTCTTGGGCCCTACCTCCACGAAGTGAGTGTGGCCGTCTGCCACAAACTTCTCCATGGACTGCCGCCAGAGGACGGATCCACAGATCTGCTCAACCAGCTTCCCGGGCAGCTCTGCAGCGCTCTGCAGGGGCTTGGCGTCGATATTGTTGATGACGGGAATTTGAGGGTCGTAGAACTTGCATCCCCTGACGATGGGCTCAAACTTTTCGCGGGCTCTGCTCATACAACGACTGTGCCACGGCCCACTGACATTGAGCTGCACGCATTTTTTCGCTCCGGCTTCGTCGCTCATGGCAATAGCCTTCCGGATGGGCTCTACCCGCCCGGTGACAATCGTCTGTTCGGGTGAATTGACGTTGGCAATTTCAACGTCGCAAAGCCGGCAGATCTCCTGAAGCTTTTCTCCTTCGAGATCCATGATGGCCGCCATGGCGCCGGGCTCCTGCTCGGCAGCCTCCTGCATGAGGGTCCCACGCCAGCGCACCAGAGTCAGCACATCTTTGAGGCTCATGACCCCGGCCGAATAAAGGGCGCTGTATTCACCCAGGCTATGCCCCGCCGCAGCCACGGGATAAATTTCATGGAGCTGGAGCACGGTGAAGCACGCCAGATTCACGACGGTAATGGCGGGCTGCACATTCTGCGTCAAAACCAGAACATCTTCAGGACCTTCAAAGCAGAGCTTGGCCACATCCATTTTGAGAATATCACTGGCATGGGAAAAGAGCTCACGCACCTCACTGTAAGTCTCGTAGAACTCGATGCCCATCCCGACATATTGAGATCCCTGGCCGGGAAAAAGGAAGACCCAATCATTCATCCCTGAATTCCTTTCAGAGGTTGTCATGCCCAACGGAAAACTGCTGTTTCAGGTTTCCGCTCGCTTATCATCAATCTACCCAGTCTTGTCAAGGTCATTATCATCATAGCAAAATGCCTGAAAGCAAGTCTAGTATGTCGGAGCAAAAGTCATCCCATGGTCTAAATGACGGGGGTTGGAAGTCCCCCTTTATTTGAAGTTCCCCTTCGAAGAGGGATTGAGGGATTAAGGGGATGTGCCGGGACATGCTTTGACGTCCACACCCCCCTGCCCCCCTCGACAATGTTGTGGACTTACCATCATCCCTGTGAAAACCGGGGTCCAGAATGTGTTTATCTTCCTGAATTCCGGCTTTCGCCGGAATGGCGAAAGTCGGTTAAGTCAACAAAATTGCCCATGGAACGGGTGGAGATTGCACGTCAAGAAAATTGATCGCGCTGTTTGGGAATTGTTGATATAATTTTAAAGTTTGTCCGATCAAAGAGAGCGGTTTGGAGCATTATCGGTGTAAAGAGCATGAGGAGGAGAATGCGGAATGGCGGCAGCAAGAAACAACTCAACATTAACCTATATGGCATTGATTTTTGTGCTTTTTTTGTGTCCATGGCTCACTGCGGCCCCCGCAGCCGCCGATCAGGGTCCACTGCAGGTCATTCAGTCGGGTACGGACCGGGCACTGGACATCATCCACAGCTCAAAATCGGGTAAAGCCCCCAGTATTCGGCAGCGTAGAGCCGAAATCCTTACCATCGTAGATGAATATTTTGATTTTTCTGAAATGGCCAAGCGCGCCCTCGGACGCCCCTGGAAAGACCAGTCGCCTGAAAAGCAGAATGAATTCGTGAGCCTTTTCAAACAGCTCCTGTTCAATACCTATGTGGATCGGGTAGAAACCTATACCGGCTCCAACGAAAAGGTTGTCTACGATGTGCAGGAGGTCAAGGGCGACTACGCTTTTGTCAAAACGAGGATAGTCAACTATCAGGACACCGACGTTGCCGTCGATTACCGCCTCAAGGAGGAGAAGGGTAATTGGAAGGTCTACGACGTCATCGTGGAAGGGGTGAGCCTGGTCAGCAACTACCGCAGCCAGTTCACTTCCATTCTGGCCAACGAATCCTTCGATGCGCTTCTGGTCAAGCTGCGGCAAAAGGCAACGGAATGGAATTAGCGGGAAAAGGCTGCACCTTTGCACACTGATGCGGAGTTTTTCCATGAGTATCGGCCCGGAGGGACACAGGCAGCGACTGAGGGAAAGGTTTGACCGCAGCGGATTCGATGGATTCCACGATCACGAAGTGCTGGAACTGGTCCTCTCCTATGCCATTCCCCGCCGTGACGTGAAATCCATTGCCAGGGAGCTCATGGAAAAATTCGGGAGTCTGGCTGCAGTCTTTGACGCACCCCGCGTCAGCCTGGAGCAGATCAACGGAGTCGGAGCACACGCCGCCATTCTCATCAACACGATCCCGCGGCTCATGGACCGGTATCAAAAAGATCGGTGGAAGCCCAATCCCACGTTCAACTCCACTCAGGAAGCCGCTTCCTACCTGTCAGCCTCTCTGAAGACAGAGCGGAGCGAAGTGTTCTGCATCCTGGCCTTGAGCAGCCGCAACGCACTCATTGCCATGGAACAAATCCAGAGAGGAAGCGTCAACCGTACCGCCGTGTTTCCACGCCTTGTGGTGGAAGCGGCGCTGAAGCACCGGGCGACCGCCGTCATCCTTGCCCACAATCACCCCGGCGGCGATCCCAATCCTTCCTCGGCGGACCGCCAGCTGACCCGAAAGCTGAACCGGATTCTGAAGGACCTGGACATCCTGGTTCACGACCACATCATCATTGCCGGCCCCAGCCACTACTCCTTCGCAGAAAATGGAGGCATGGAATGAATCCCCCTCTCATGCAGGCCGTGATCGTCAGGGAACCGGTCCAAAAAGGGGAATGGAATGCTCTCGACTGCACCACGATTCCCCGTCCCACTCTGCGGCCGGGTGAAGTTCTCGTGCAGGTGGAAGCCTGTTCTGTCAACCGCGCCGACCTCCTCCAGCGACGAGGACTTTATCCGCCGCCGCCCGAAGCATCCACTGTCCCGGGACTGGATTTCGCCGGATTTATAGTGGAAAAGGCCCCCGATGTAGAAGGTTGGTACACCGGCGACAGGGTGTTCGGCATCGTCGCCGGGGGAGGTTACGGCCGGTATGTAGCCGTTCCTGCCGCGCATCTTCTCTCCATTCCCGAAAACCTCAGTTTCATCGAAGCCGCCGGTTCGGCGGAGGTTTTCTTCACTGCGTTCCACAACCTGTTCCGCGAAGCCGCCATCACCGCGGGAGAACGGCTTCTCCTGCACGGCGGAGGAAGCGGCGTCGGGACTGCCGCCATTCAACTGGCGCGTGAAGCCGGCGTCCAAACGATCATCACGGCAGGCAGCTCCGAAAAAATACAGCGCTGCCTGGAACTGGGAGCCTCTCACGGCATCAACTACAAGGAGGAGGATTTTGCTTCCCGCCTCCTGGAAATCACGCGGGGCAGCGGCGTGGACGTCGTCCTGGATTGCATCGGAGCCCCCTACCTGGCCAGGCATCTGGAAATCCTGAACACCCGCGGTCGCCTGGTCCTCATCGGCCTCATGGGCGGGGCCAGGGCGGAGATCCCTCTGACGCCCCTCCTGACCAAGCGGCTGCGCATCATTGGCTCGGTCCTGCGGAGCCAGTCCCTGGAAGAGAAAGCAGCATTGGCCCGCGATTTTCGGGACCACGTGATCCCGCTCCTGCAAAGGGGTGGGGTCCGTCCCGTCATCGATCGGGTTTACCCCATTTCGGAAGTGGAAAAAGCCCACGGCTACCTGCAGGAAGGGCGGCATTTCGGCAAGATCGTTCTCATCCAGCAGACGGAAACTTGAAAATTCCCTCGACAACCGAGACCCATCAAGAAAGACACCCCATTGAATGCAGAATGGATTTCCCTGGAGGATGTGACGTTTGTGCGCAGACAGCGCGTGATCCTGGATCGTATCGACTGGACGGTTCAGCCCGGACACCACTGGGTCGTCCTGGGAGCCAACGGGTCGGGCAAGACGACCCTCCTCCAGCTTCTGGCGGGCTACCTCTGGCCCACACGCGGACACATCACCGTCCTCGGTGAGCGGTTCGGTCAAACGGATCTGCGGGAACTTCGGAAGAAGATCGGATGGGTGGGATCTTTCCTGCAGGCCCAGATCCCCTCGACGCAGAAGCCCCTGGACCTCGTCGTGAGCGGAAAATTCGCCTCCATCGGCATTTTTGAGAAACCCGAAGCAGAAGACTATCGCCAGGCTCGTGAACTGGTGGTGCGGCTCAAATGCCAGGATATTCTGGACCTTCCTTACGGGGTTCTTTCCCAGGGAGAAAAACAGCGACTCCTCATCGCGCGCTCCCTCATTCACCACCCCAGGCTCCTCATCCTGGACGAGCCCTGCTCGGGGCTGGATCTGGTGGCCCGGGAGCAGCTCCTGCACACCCTGGACGAGCTGGGGCGGGCGCCGGACGCTCCCTCCATGATCTTCGTGACACATTATCTCGAGGAGATCATGCCCGTCTTTTCCCACGTTTTCCTGCTGCAGGGCGGCCGATGCCTGGCCCAGGGGAAGAAAAGCGAAACCCTTCGCTCGGAACTGCTGACCCAAACCTTCAGCATTCCCATCCAGGTGAAGGAGGAGGCGGATCGCTACTGGACCCGGGTGGCCTTGGAAGCTGTTTGAGAACTCCCTCCCCCTCGAGGGAGAGGGCTCAGTTCACTCACCTTGCCTCCCCCCCCGGCGAGAAGGTGAGGAATTCGTCATTCTCAGACAGCTTCTCACTCTGACAAACACAAACCAAGTCCTGCAAAAACCTCCTATTGTATCCTTATCTTGCAGCACTGAGCGCGCCGAAATCCATGTAATCCGACAGGACCTTGAACGAGTACGCTAAACTCAGCCCATATTTTCATGTTTCATCGCGGCCGTTCCCGTTATGGGGGTTAAAATCGGAGTAGAGCAGCTCCATGCAGTCCGGGCATATCCCGTGGCTGAAGACAGCCTCCGAATGGTCCTGGATGTATTCTTCGATCTGCTGCCAGTAGCCTTCATCATCTCGAATTTTCTTGCAATTGGCACAGATCGGCAGGAATCCCCGCAGGACTTTGATCTCGGACATCGCCCGCTGCAGGTCCTTTATGAGCTTCTCTTTTTCTTTCTCCACCTTCTTCCGCTGCTCGATTTCCTGCTGAGCCAGGCTCAGCTCCACCTGAATTTCGGAAAGCTCCTTAAGAATGGTCAAGACCGGCCGATTCTCGAAAGTCATACCGACTTTTTTATTCTGCCAGTTCAAATAGAGGTATAAAAACGGGCACGCAAACATGGAGATGATGAGGCGGCTCAAGAACGTGCCTTTCATGATGTTTATGTATTGTGGGGTTCCCAGGAAGGCACCCGTTGCAAACAAAAGCACATCCAGCCACATGACTCCCAAAAGGGTCAGAAAGGCCCTGAGCCAGAGTTGGATTTTCAGGGTCGGCCTGCCAAAATATTCCCAGGCAATTGCCAGGAATATCAGATCAACGACCGTCGTGAATACCGAAGCACTGTTGATGCGAAGACTGGGCATCGGCACGTATCCCAGGGGAGTGTCACCCGAAACTCTCGCCTGCAGTTGCAGAGCAATGGCGATGAGCGGCACCATGATGGACACTCCCGCCACCGTAGAAATCGCGATGCGCGTGGCACGAGGTCCATCAAACACGTACACGACAAACACGCCCAACAGCAGGGAGGTGTAAAAAACAGCCGAGCCAACCATGAAGGTGACCCCTGCGACCTCCACGCTGACTCCGGCATCCGTCACCCACGACATGACCGCCGTGATCCCCCCCAACAGGGCATAAAACGGGGCAAGCCCGGCCCGCACTCGCAGGGAATGCGTCCACAGGACGCAAAAGTAAACCAACATGGCTTCGACAATGAGAATCGTCAGATCTCTGCTCATGAACAACGGCACTCGCCACTAAAAACGCTGTTCTATCTCCGTCCGAACTGCCTGGGCATTCGGTCCCCCAACGTATCG
>DAIQOB010000011.1:0-1696 GCA_036788075.1 Syntrophobacteraceae bacterium | reverse complement strand
AACGCTGTTCTATCTCCGTCCGAACTGCCTGGGCATTCGGTCCCCCAACGTATCGCTCCAAGGCTTATCCGTGAATGGGACATGCCTTGTCAAGAACTTCCGGGAGTCAGAACAGACCGGGTGGGATTGTGTGCTCGTATTGCTGCCTTTTGCATGAAGATGGCCCCTTCTCACACAAAGATCATCGCGGTCGAACCGGTAGAATCGACGATAGACGACGGTAAGTGATGGATTGTTAGGAAGAATCGGGCGGGCGGGGGACAGGCAGGGGCAACGGCTGCTATTGATGCCCCCTCTTTCTCAAAGATCCGAGCCATTTGTACCCAGGTTTTCACTTTCGGCAGGGCAACTTCAACTTCTCAGGCGAAGGCAACAGGCTACCCGCAGCGAAAAACCAGCTCTGCCAAATTCAACAGCTCTTCTTCGTCTGGAGATCGAAAAATGTAGCGGTATTGGCCCATTGCCTCCTGAAAAATCATGGGATTGGGTCCATGCTCGACCAATGCCGGCCCGAGTTTGGCCAGCACCTTTTCATGGGACAGGGCATAAGGGCGCTGCCGACGGCCGGCATACGCCGTGTAACGGCGCTCGCCCCTCACCGGATCTGCACGACCTTGGACTGCCATAGCGGCATAGATGGCATAGAGGTCAATGTCCGCACTGTAGTTCATCATGTCGAGGATGGGGCCCCCGGGAGGCCTGGCATTGATCTCGATGGGCCGGAATACACCGTCACGGTGGAAAAATTCAAAATGGAAAAATTTGCGGCGGATGCCGAAGGCCTTCACAAGCTCCCGTCCAATGAGCGTCAATCCGTCCGGAATCGCCCGATGGACATAAAAGAACGTATCCCGCCCCTCTACACACTCCAGCACGCCGCACCCGTAAACCAGGCTGCTCTCAAAAAGCACCTGCCCGTCGTGATCCGCCAGGCCATCGTATGTGACAATGGGGGCATCGATCCACTGCTCCAATAGATATTCGCCGGCCAGCTGCGGCAGTACACGTTCGAGGTCCTCCGGGCAGGTCAAACGATGGATGCCGGCAGCACCCACCCCTTCGTCGGGCTTGAGAATCAATGGATAACCCAAATCCTCAGCCAGCCGCATGGCCTGGCTGCCGTCCTTTACCAGCGCGGCACGAGCCACGGACAGGCCGCACCTCTGAAAAACCATTTTCATGACCGACTTCTTTTTAATCCGGTCGATCTGATGAGGCTGCAGGCCTTGGATGCCCAGCCTCTCGTTGAGGAATGCCTCCAGCCTCAGCCATGTTTCGTTGTGGGATTCGACCATGTCGAAGTGTCCCGACGTCCCCAGCGAAGCCTTTGCGCACAGCAATTCTTCAGCAGCCGCCATGACCGCACCCGGCGAGCTCAAATCACAACGCACGTACCAGGCAATGGCCGAGCACAAGTCCTCGGGCATATCATAAAAATCCGCCTCACCGAGGGCCCAGACGCGGGCACCTGCATCGCACAAACGCAGAACAAACTGAGCATAATTTGGTGGAAATTCCGGGGAAATGTATAGAAAATCCATAGGACACCTGTCGTGAAAAGACTTCGTCCCTTCTGAGCGTCGGGCATGAAAGCTCTTGAGAAGACCGCATCAATATTAAATTATAGCATAAACAGGATCGTGAGCGGAGCAATTCGCAAATTTGTACGAGATTCTGTACGCAAACCTGCTCACGT
>DAIQOB010000010.1:17748-18988 GCA_036788075.1 Syntrophobacteraceae bacterium | reverse complement strand
ATCTGCAGGCCTGTTCTGCGTCCAAACACCACCAGGTCCAGGAGGGAGTTGCAGCCCAGCCGATTGGCCCCGTGGAGCGAGAGGCAGGAGCATTCGCCCGCCGCATACAGGCCGGGCACCACCTCCTGATTCCCGTCGAGCACATGCCCGTCCACGTTGCAGGGAATTCCCCCCATCATGTAATGGCAGGTGGGCTGTATGGGAATGAGCTCTTTGGCCGGATCGATCCCCAGGTAGATCTTCACGAAGGAGGTGATGTCCGAAAGCCTTTCTGCCAGCTTTTGCTCACCCAGGTGCGTCAGGTCCAGATGGACGTAGTCCTTGCCGCCGATCCCCCTGCCCTCGAGAATCTCCGTCCGGATAGCCCTTGAAACCATGTCCCGCGGTGCCAGATCCTTAATGGTGGGAGCATAACGCTCCATGAAGCGCTCACCGCTCCCATTGCGCAGGATTCCCCCTTCCCCCCTGGCCGCCTCACTGAGGAGAACGCCCATGCCGTATATGCCCGTGGGATGAAACTGCACGAACTCCATGTCTTCGAGAGGAATACCGGCACGGTAGGGGATATAGACCCCCTCCCCCGTATTGGCGAAAGCGTTGGAAGTTGTCTTGTAGACTTTTCCATAGCCGCCTGTCGCCAGCATGACCACCCGGCTGTGAAAGACATGCACGTCCCCCGTCGCCAGTTCATACGCCACCAGGCCCGCCACCTGGCCATCTTTGAAGATCAGATCCTGCATCTGGAGCTCGGGGTAGACCTTTATCCCCTTTTGCTCCGCCTGAAAATAGAGGGTATCCATCATGACCCGTCCGGTGCGGTCGGCGGCGTAGCAGGCCCTCTTGACAGGCGCCTTGCCGAAGTCTCTGGTGTGCCCTCCAAAGGCCCTTTGAGCGATCTTTCCATCCGGTGTACGGTTGAAGGGAACCCCCAGGTGCTCCATCTCATAAACAGCCCGCGGTGCATCCGTAGCGAGGATTTCGGCCACATGTTGATCCGTGAGGTAGTCTCCCCCTTTGACCGTGTCGTACATGTGCCATTCCCAGGAATCGGGCTCTTCATTGCCGAGGGCTGCGGCGATTCCCCCCTGGGCGGCACCGGAATGGGATCGCGTGGGGTACACCTTGCTGACGAGAGCCACATCCGCATTCCCGGCCACCTCCAGGGCCGCCCGCAAACCTGCCAGGCCCGCCCCCACAATCACGACATCATGCTTGAACACCATCCTTCATTCCTCCTCTG
>DAIQOB010000010.1:0-17648 GCA_036788075.1 Syntrophobacteraceae bacterium | reverse complement strand
CTAGCGTTCATCCAGAGGCTTGAACTCGCACCCGATGGGACCGCAGTAATCTCCCACGTATTCCGCCTGGGGCCTGTAAAGCGCCGGTTTTCCCTGGGCTTCGCCGAACTTTTCTTCGATGATGTGCGCACACCAGCCCGAAATCCTCGAAATGGCAAAAACGGGGGTCATGATGTCCACGGGTATGCCCATCATGGCGTAAACGGAGCCGCTGTAAAAATCGACATTGATCTTGATACCCGTCTTCCCCCGGCTCTCGAAGGCTTTGATGCCCTCGTCCTCGATACGGGTGAGGAGATCGTACCAGTGCTTATGACCGGTTTTGCCGCCAAGACGTAGAGACATTTCCTTGAGAATGGTGGCCCGTGGATCGTAGGTTTTATAGACGGCATGCCCCATGCCCATGATTTTTTCACCGCGATCGATACGACTTTGAACCCAGTTCGCCACCTCGTCCAATGACTTGACTTCCGCTTCCACCTGGCTGAGCATCTCCATGACCCGGGCATTGGCTCCGCCGTGCAGACTCCCCGAGAGGGCCCCTACCCCGGCCGCCACCCCGGCATACATGTGGGCCTGGGTGGAAACCACCTCACGGCAGGCAAAGGTAGATGCATTGAAGGTATGATCGGCATGCAGGATGAGGCAAATGTCGAAATCGCGCGCCGTGCCCTTGTCGGGCTTCTGCCCCGTGAGCTGCCAGAGGAAATTGGCGGCATGCGACAGGCTGTCGTCGGAAGGCAGGGGTTCCAGGCCCTGCCGTATCCTGTGCCAGGCGGCCACCGCCACGGGCAGCCGGGAAATGAGGCGCATGGCTTTGCGCACATTGGCTTCCCTGGAATCGTCCAGCAGGTCGGGATCGCTCACGGCCAGGAGCGCCACCGAAGCCTGCAGCACGTCCATGGGGTCCGCGGTTTGGGGCAATCGCTTGAAAGCATCCAGGAGGTACTCCGGCAATTGCCGAGCCGCAAGGAGCTCCTTTTCAAATTGTTCCAGTGCCGCTTTTCCAGGCAGAGAGCCGTTCAAAAGGAGATAAGCGGTCTCGGGAAAAGTGGACCGCTCCGCCAGTTCCTCGATGCGGAATCCGCGATAAATCAAAATCCCCTTTTCCCCATCGATATAGCTTATTTTCGTATCCGCTACGGTAACGCCTCTCAAGCCGATATTCTTCGCACGAATTTCCTTTTCCATATCTCACCTCCCGTGAGGGTTCATGGTGACATTGAGCATTCTACGGCGCCAACGTTCAGGATGAGCGGGCTCCGGCCTGGAGCTGCTGCTTCACAAAATTGAGAGCACCACCTCCCAGCAGGTGCCGACGCTGGCGTTCGGAGACCTGCAGGATCGTCACGACAGTTCGACCATCTACTTCCACTGGAATTTCAGTACTTCCCCTCTCAATGAGGCTCCTCACGCCTGCAAAAACAACTTTCGCCCCTTCCCGGAAAAGATCGTAATGGGACGGATCCTTGAAAGTGAGGGGAAGGATTCCGAAATTGCAGAGATTGGCTTTATGAATCCGGGCAAAGCTCAGAGCGATTTTGGCACGCACCCCCAGGGAGCGTGGAGCCAGCGCTGCATGCTCCCGGCTCGAACCCTGCCCGTAGTTTTCTCCTCCCACAACGACCGCCGCCTCCACCGCTTTGCACTTGTTGTAAAATTCGGGATCGATCTGAGCATAAACAAACCTGCTGATGGCCTCGATGTTGGATCTCAACGGAAGGACCTGGTTTCCGGCAGGCATGATGGTGTCGGTGGAGACATTGTCGCCGACCCTGAGGACGACCTCTGCGCGGAGTGTCTCCGGCAGAGGGTCCATGCGGGGAAGAGGCCGAATATTGGGGCCCCGGACCACCTCGGTGCTTCTCAAATCCTCCGACGGCGGAATGATGGAGGAAGCATCGACCCGGTAGTTTTCCGGGTCCCTGATGCGGGGGTATTCCATTTCCTTCCCCAGTTCCCTCGGATCGGTGATCACTCCCTTGAGGGCTGCAGCCGCAATCGTTTCCGGAGAGCAGAGGTAGACCTTATCGTCTTTCGTGCCCGAGCGTCCCGGGAAGTTCCTGGGCATGGTGCGAAGGCTGACTTCTCCCGTGCCGGGAGCTTGTCCCATGCCGATGCAACCCAGGCAGCCGGGTTCATGGATGCGAGCTCCCGCATGAAGAAGGGAAATGACCCCACCCTGGGCGGCAACATTTCCCAGAACCTGCCGGCTCCCGGGGTTCACATGAAAGGAGGTGTAGGGGTGAGCATGCCGCCCTTCAACAATTTTCGCCACCACCATGAGGTCTCGAAAAGAGGAGTTGACGCTGCTCCCGACAATCACCTGATCGACTCTGCTCCCGGCCACATCCTTGACAGCCGCCACGTTTCCCGGAGAGGAAGGACACGCAATGAGGGGTTCCAGGGCTGAGAGATCGATGCTGTCATTTTCATCATATTCCGCGCCCTCATCCGCACTCAGCTCCACCCACTGATCCCCCCGGCCCTGGGCCTGGAGGTACGCCCGGGTATTTTCATCCGAGGGAAAGATTGAGGTGGTGGCTCCCAGTTCCGTTCCCATATTCCCGATGGTTTCACGGTCCGTGGCCGACAGGCTTTTTACTCCCGGCCCGTAGTATTCCACGATCTTGCCCACGCAACCCTTGACGTCATAGCGCCTCAGCATTTCGAGGATAACGTCCTTGGCGCTCACCCAGTCGGGAAGCGCTCCCGTCAGCCGCACGCCCAGGACCGCAGGGCATGGGAGGTAGTAGGGATATCCGGCCATGGCGAGAGCCACGTCCAATCCCCCCGCACCGATGCCGAGCATGGAAACGCCTGCTGCCCCCGGCGTGTGGCTGTCGGCTCCCAGCAACGTCCTCCCCGGCCGTCCGAAACGTTCCATGTGAACCTGGTGGGAAACGCCGTTTCCGGGAGGGCTGAAGTAAAGGCCGTAGCGCGCGGCAGCCGTCTGGAGATACTTGTGATCGTCGGCGTTCTTATTGTCCGTTTGCAGGATATTGTGGTCCACATACTGCACGGCGATCTCGGCCCGGGCAGAGTCGATGCCAAGGGCTTCGAACTCCAGCATGGCCATGGTCCCTGTCGCATCCTGCAGAAGGACATGATCGATTTTCAGGGCGATTTCTTCACCGGGGATCAACCGCCCCTCCACAAGATGCGCTTCCATGATCTTATGCGTAAGATTTTTTGCCACCGTTTCCTCCCTCTGATTTCCTGATTTTCCATGAGAATACTTTGCGACGGAAAAAGGGAAATGACAGTCGTGTCGCGTCGTCTTGCTATTATTCAAGATACTTCGACTCGGGAGACTGGTCAATGATCAGGTTGTTGGACCCAAATTGGAGACAAAGGAAATACGGCAAAAAATCCAGATATTCGGGATGCGGCAGGAAAGGTTCCTGGGGGGAATCTCGCCGGTGCTCCTGGAAGGGACGAAAAAACCCGCCTGTTCGATCAGCCCCTTCGATCGTACCGGACCAGGATGGTAGCAGGGCGAAGCCCATGAACTCCGCGCACTCGTCGGCCGGAGATCACAACCCCGCCCTGCCCTGAATCATTCTACTAGACGACGTCCGAACCCCTTCTATTGGAAGCGGCTCTATTTTACTTTATCACTCAGGCTCTTGCCGGGTTTGAACTTTACAACTTTGGAGGCGGGAATGCTGATCTTTTCTCCGGTTCGTGGATTCCTCCCTTCACGTGCGGTGCGTTCACCGACACTGAAGGTTCCAAAGCCCACCAACGTCACCTTATCCCCACTGGTCAAAGCTTCGGCAATTGCACCGACCATAGCATCCACGGCCTTTTCGGCCTGAACCTTCGTGATTCCCCCGTCCCCAGCCACTTTAGATACCAATTCAGCCTTCGTCATACTCTTTCCTCCTCATGTCACTGATTTCCTGATCAAGAATACACGATACTCCTCCAAGCCCCTGGATTCCCACCCCCTTTCGACATCGAAAATGAGCCCCTTCCAGAACATGTTGAACCCATCAACTCTCCAAAACAAACTGCGTGAAGGTATCCACCCCTCAATTCCAGGCGGGTTTCCGACAGAGCGCCTCATAGCCCCAGAGAAAGGCCCGTCGTCAAACCACTGGATGTTCTGTCAGGATCAGTCTCGCTATTCACTTCATTCCAGGAAAAGCATGCCGGTCTTGTCAGCCCCACCGGCCTTGCATCAGATCGTTTGAGCAATGGGCCGTATTCTAAGTCCAAGCTCTGCTAAATACAACATTTTTTAATAGCCAAAAGCACATAGCCCATGTTCTGCTCCACTTTTTGAAGGGAGCTCTCCGGGGAGCCGCCTCTCACGAGGCCCACCAAGTCCCATGCCTGTGATGGCATTTCCTGTGCATAATTTTATATCTACCTGTAATTACTATTCATATTTTCAAGAGATCGGCCCAGCCCTCCCGACCGACATTGACTTTGGAAAGGCATCTGCTATACTCCTGTCGGTCTTAAAGTGGATAGTATTCATGCACGTTGACCTCCAAAAAAGTCATTCCTGACAGAAGGGGCATAGAGCTTGCGTCAGCCAAAGTTTATCTTTATCACGGGTGGAGTGCTTTCATCCCTGGGGAAAGGACTCGCGGCCGCATCCATTGCAGCACTCATGGAGAGTCGCGGCCTTCGCGTGACGCTGCAGAAGCTGGATCCATACATCAACGTGGATCCCGGGACAATGAATCCTTTGCAGCATGGGGAAGTGTTCGTTACAGACGATGGTGCGGAGACGGACCTGGATCTGGGGCATTATGAGCGGTTCACTCATGTGTGCATGTCCAAGAAGAACAACTTCACCTCCGGAAGCATCTACTATTCCGTCATCACCAAGGAACGGAGAGGCGATTACCTGGGGGGAACGGTCCAGGTCATTCCCCACATCACCGACGAGATAAAATCCTGCATCCGCGGAGCGGTGGACGATTTTGATCTCATGATCGTGGAAATCGGCGGCACGGTGGGCGACATCGAGAGCCTGCCTTTTCTGGAAGCCATCCGACAGTTCCGAAATGATGTGGGCAGGGAAAATGTTCTGTATATCCATGTCACCTTAGTGCCCTACATGAAGACATCCGGTGAAGTGAAGACCAAGCCGACGCAGCACAGTGTCAAGGAGCTCCGGGGCATTGGAATCCAGCCCGATATCCTTCTTTGCCGCACGGAAAAGAATCTTTCCAACGATATCAAGGCCAAGTTGGCCCATTTCTGCAATGTCGAGCCAGACGGGGTTATCACGGCCATAGACGTGGAAAGCATTTATGAAGTCCCCATTCAGTTCCACCAGGAAGGACTGGACGAAAAGATACTCCGACTCCTCAACATATGGACCCGGACCCCCGTTCTGGAGCCGTGGGAACATCTGATCCACCGGTTGAAAGAGCCTGCCTACCAGGTGCGCATCGCCATAGTGGGAAAATACATCGACCTCACTGAATCCTACAAAAGTTTGAACGAAGCCCTCGTCCACGGGGGAGCGGCTCACAGCACCCGCGTTCTTCTGGACTACGTGGATTCCGAAAACGTCGAAAAGGAAGGCGGGGAAGCCCTCATCGAGGGGGCGGACGCCATTCTGATCCCGGGGGGGGGTGGTCAGCGCGGCGTTGAAGGGAAGATCAAGGCCATCACGTACGCCCGGGAGAACAAAGTCCCCTTCCTGGGGATTTGCCTTGGAATGCAGTTGGCCACCGTGGAATTCGCTCGGAATATCGCCGGCATGGAAAAGGCGCACAGCATGGAGTTCGACAAGCACACCCCCTATCCGGTGATTTACCTCATGCGGGAATGGTTCGATTACAAGAACAACCAGACCATTCGCCGGGATGAAAATTCCGATTTCGGAGGCACCATGCGCCTGGGGGCCTATCCCTGCGTGCTGGAGCCACAAAGCTTCGCTTCCGAAGCCTACCAGCAGCCGGAGATCTCTGAAAGGCACCGACACCGGTATGAATTCAACAACGAATTTCGTGACATCCTGGCAGGCCACGGCCTGCGCTTCAGCGGCCTGTCTCCCGACAGAAATCTCGTGGAGATCATAGAAATTCCCGACCATCCCTGGTTCCTGGGCTGCCAGTTCCACCCCGAGTTCAAATCCAGGCCCATGGAGCCTCATCCTCTCTTCAAGGCCTTTGTGGGAAAAGCTCTGGAAGAAGCCAGGAAGAAGCGTCCCGAGGATTTCCAGAAAGAGTGCATCTGTTAAACGTCCGGAGGCGCGCGTGGCAGGTTTTGAAGTGCTGGGGCAACCCATAGGAACAGAACGCTTTTTCGTCATCGGCGGACCGTGTGTCATTGAGAATCGCGAGCAGGTTCTGAAGACCGCCCTTTTTCTGAAGGAAACCTGCAGGAAGCTGGGAATTCCCTGCATATTCAAGAGCAGCTACGACAAGGCCAACCGTACATCCCTCCAGTCCTACCGCGGCCCGGGCATCGAGGCAGGCCTGTCCATTCTGGCGGAGGTTCGCAAAGACCTGGGAATCCCTGTGCTGACGGATATCCACAGCCCTCCCGAGGCGGCTCAGGCAGGTGAAACCGTGGACGTGCTCCAGGTACCGGCATTTCTGGCACGCCAGACCGATCTCCTGCGGGCTGCTGGAGCAACGGGCAAACCCGTCAATATCAAAAAGGCCCAGTTTCTCGCTCCCTGGGACATGGCCCAGGTGGCGGAGAAAGTCCGACAGACGGGAAACGAGCGGATCATCCTGACGGAAAGAGGCAGTCAGTACGGCTATAACAATCTGGTAGTGGACATGAGAGCCATCCCCATTATGGCCGGCCTGGGCTATCCGGTGGTTTTCGATGCCACCCACAGTGTTCAACTGCCCGGGGGGCAGGGCACGAGCTCCGGCGGGCAACGCGAGTTCGTCGCCCCTCTCGCGTGTGCAGCTGTAGCGGCCGGAGCCCACGGTGTCTTTCTCGAAATGCATGAAGACCCCGATCACGCCCTCTGCGACGGTCCCAATTCCCTGCAGCTGACTCAGGTGCCAGCCCTCCTGGAAAAACTCTCAAAAATCTACCACACAGTACGGGGTAATGAGCCACCAGGATCTTTCCCCCACGGGGAGAAACCATGACTCCAGAGGATATGAGGGAAGAGCTTCAGGCGCGCATCCGCCCCATTCGCCTGCTGATCTTCGATGTGGACGGCGTTCTCACCGACGGGCGCATCATCATCCATGACGATGGATCCGAAACCAAAGCCTTCGATGTTCAGGACGGACACGGGATCAAGCTCCTCCAGCGGGCGGAAATCGAAGTGGCCCTGGTTACCGGGCGCCACTGCAGGGCCGTGGATCACCGGGCCCAGGGGCTGGGCATCACGCACGTCTACCAGGGCATCCATTACAAGGTGGAGGCTTACGAGAAGATCCTCTCCGACACAAGTCTCAAGGACGAGGAGATAGGCTACGTCGGAGACGACCTCATCGACATCCCTGTCATGCGGAGAGTGGGATTTGCAGTGGCGGTGCCCAATGCATCTCCCCATGTCTTCCCCTTCGCCCACTATGTCACGAAAGCGCCGGGAGGCCATGGAGCCGCCCGGGAGGTTTGCGAGCTGATCTTGCACGTTCAGGGGCGTTGGGAAAAAGTGACACAACGCTATTTCGCCTGAAGGACGCAAATGCCAGACCCTGCCCACAATCCTGCCATTTTTTCCGACCAGACAGCGAAAAATACCCGCATTACACCTTTACAGGCACACCTGATGCATGTTACATAGGGAATAACATTGTAATTAACTAATTTAACTATATAAATTTTTCCAAATCGGGAAGGATGGGATGGTGCATTCGCGCAAGATAGTCCAAGGACTGATACTGGCCCTTGCACTGGGCCTCACGGCAATGCTCGTGATGGGCATTTGGCGGGGGAAAACCCAGCAGGTGGAACGAGCGGCCCAGCAGGGCGAATCCACGGATGCCGCCATGAAGCTCTCCGACATGGAATACACCGAAATGCAGGAAGGCAGGCAGCTCTGGACGCTCAAGGCGACGGAAGCCCGTTATTTTCAAGAGGAGCAAAAGACGGAGCTCTCAGCAGTGCATCTGACTCTTTACCTGGAAGACGGCGATCAGGTCCTGCTTGAAAGCAAGAAGGGCATCCTCTTTGCGGGAACCAAGAACATCGAATTGTCGGACACCGTCCGGGCGACCCTGCCTCGGGGATACACGCTGTCCACCGAGAAGGCTTTTTACGATCACCAGGTCAAGGCCATTCACTCGGACACCCTCCTGCATCTGAAGGGCCCGGACATCGACCTGCAAGGCAACCAGTGGCGATTCCAGATCCCCGAGCGCCAGGGCATGGTGGAAGGGCAGGTCCGGGCAACGGTGGTCTTGCTGCCACCCAACACTCAACCCAGTGAATGAGGCCATCATGAAGCGAAACCCCAGGACATCCAAAGGCTTTTCTCTGATTCCACTCACCCTCTGCCTGTTTTTTTTGAGCGCGACGATTCATCCTGCCCTCGCGGCACCACCAAAGGCGGCCTCCCCCATTCCGGGAGGCAAGGCCATCAAGAGTGACGCTCCCCTGCAGATTGCCAGCGACCGCCTCGAGGTCAAGCAGAATGAAAAGACCATTCTTTTCGAGGGCCATGTCGTCGTGCAGCAGGAGGACCTGACCATCACGGGGAAGACCTTGAGAGTCTTCGCCGCAGCCTCGGCGGGTAAGGACAAGAACCCTGAATCCAGTATGATGGATAAAATCGATCGCATCGAGGTCGAAGGGGACGTGAAAATTTCTCAACAGGATAAGGTCGCGACTGCCGATAAAGCAGTGTACTACCACGATGAACAGAAGATCGTCCTCACCGGCAATCCCGTGGTCTCCCAGGGGGCGGACAAGGTCCAGGGGCGCATGATCACTCTGTACATCGAGCAGGGGCGCAGCGTCGTGGAAGGCGGAGCCCAGACGCCCGTCCAGGCCGTTCTGCATCCGTCCCGGAAGGATTGAACGGTGGTCGATCAACAGAAGACTTTACAGGTCCAGGACCTGGTCAAGCGATATGGTGGAAGGTACGTCGTCAACCGGGTGAGCCTGGAAGTCGGGGAGAGCCAGATTGTCGGCCTGCTGGGGCCAAATGGGGCGGGCAAGTCCACGACTTTTTACAGTGTCGTGGGGATCATCCGCCCCGACTCCGGAGCGGTGTATCTCAACGGCGAAAACATCGTCGACATTCCCATGTATCTCCGGGCCAGGAAGGGAATCACCTATCTTCCGCAGGAGGCTTCCATTTTCAGGAAGTTGACCGTGGAGCAGAACATCATGGCTATCCTGGAGACCCTGCCTCTTAGCAGAGAGCAGAGACAGGCCCGCCTCCAGGAACTGCTGGCGGACCTGAATATCACTCACATTGCCCGCAACAAGGCAGACCGTCTTTCGGGGGGAGAGCGCAGGCGGGTGGAAATCAGCCGAGCCCTGGTAACCCAACCGAGCTTCATCCTCCTGGATGAGCCCTTTGCGGGCATCGACCCCCTCGCGGTCCTGGAAATCCAGGGACTCATCCGATCCCTGAAAGCCAAGGGTATCGGAGTGCTCATTTCGGACCACAATGTGCGTGAAACCCTGAAAGTCTGCGATTGGGCCTATATCATGCACGAGGGGAAAATTCTGGAAGCAGGCGATCCGGTGAGCATTGCTCAAAGCGACCTGGCTCGCAGGACTTACCTTGGAGATCAATTCAGTCTTTCGTGACAGGATAGAATCATGGCGGCATTGGAACTGCGACAACAGTTAAAACTGAGCCAGCAACTGATCATGACTCCTCAGTTGCAGCAGGCGATCAAGCTTCTTCAGCTTTCCCGTCTCGAACTGCTTGAAACCATCAACCAGGAATTGGAAACCAATCCGTTGCTGGAAGAAGGGCAGGAAGAGGTCACCCAGGGGGAAGAAGCCGCCACAGCCGAACCGGTTACGGAAGAAGGCTTCGAGTCTGTTGAAATCACGGAAAAGATCAGGGAGGATTTTGACTGGGAAGGCTACCTGGAAGAATACAGCTCCGGGAGTCCCGTGGTGGTGGAGACGGATCCCAACCAGGAATGGACCTCCTACGACCACAGCCTGACCCTTCCCAATACGCTGGAAGACCATTTGGCCTGGCAGCTGCGACTCTCGGATTGCACAGAAGCCGAGCGACAAATCGGGGGACTCATCCTAGGGAACCTCGATAAAGACGGCTACCTCGATGCAACGATAGACGAAATCGCTCAAATGGCCGAGGCGACCCCGGAACAGGTAGAGGCGGTCCTCATGAAAGTGCAGCGCCTGGACCCTCTCGGAGTTGCCGCTCGAGACCTCCGGGAATGCCTATCCATCCAGGCCAGGATACTATACCCAGACAACGAGCTCCTCTTTCAGATCATCGACCAGCATCTCCACTTCCTGGAGACGAAGAATTACCAGGCCCTCGTTCGTGCCCTGAAGAGGTCCCCCGATGAGATCAAAACCGCCATCGATATCCTCCTGCAGCTCGATCCACGCCCCGGAAGCGCCTACAACGAGGAATCGGTGGAATACATCAGCCCGGACATCTATGTTCTGAAGGTGGACGATGAGTTTGTCATTGTACTGAACGAGGACGGGATGCCGAAGCTCCGCGTCAGTTCCTATTACAAAGAAGCGCTGAGCGAGGATGCGGTACTTCCCACCGAGGCCAAAGACTATATCCAAAACAAATTGAGATCGGCCGCATGGCTCATCAAGAGCATCCATCAACGCCAGAGGACCTTATACAAGGTCGCCCAGAGTATCATCAAACTGCAGGCCGATTTTTTCGACAAAGGGGTAAGCCAGCTCAAGCCCATGGTCCTGCGCGATGTTGCCGAAGACGTGGGAATGCACGAATCCACCATCAGCCGGGTAACCTCCAGCAAATACATGCACACGCCTCATGGGATTTTTGAGTTGAAATATTTCTTCAACAGTTCCATAAATAGCGTTCGGGGTGAAGCAGTAGCCTCCGAGAGCGTCAAGGAGAGAATTCGGCAGCTCATAAAGGAAGAGGATTCCAAGAAGCCCTACAGCGACCAGGAAATCGTCGCAATCCTCAAGAAGGAAAACATCGACATTGCCCGGCGTACGGTAGCCAAGTACCGGGAGATGTTGAATATCCTGCCATCGAGCAAGCGCAAGTCTTCTTTCTGGGAACCTTGAAAACCCGTATGTTCCACTCAGTATCCCGACACAATGGAGCCTTTGAACCATGCAGATCAACGTCACTTTTCGTCATATCGAGCCCTCCCCGCCCCTGCGGGACTATACGGAAGAGAAAATTTCCCGCATCAAAAAATATCTGAAAGAACCCATTGAAGCCCATGTAGTTTTGAAGGTGGAGAAATTCCGGCATATCGCCGAGGCCACCATTGATGCGGGTGGTTCCCGCATCAATGCGACGGAAGAGACGGAGGACATGTACTCGGCCATCGACAAACTGGCGGACACCCTGGAGGGGCAGGCGAAGAAGAGCAAAGAAAAATCAACGCGCCACAAGGGTGGAAATCATGCCAGGAGCTTTGGCGCTCCCGCTGAGCTGGCTGTTCTGGAAGGCCATGACGACGAGAAGGAAGCTCGTATCATCCGCGTGGAGCAGGTACACGCCAAGCCCATGGATGTCGATGAGGCGGTCATGCAGTTGAAACTTTCCAATGGGGAATTCATGGTTTTCAACAATCGAGATACCCATCAGGTCAATGTCCTGTACCGCCGCAAGGATGGGCACTTCGGGCTCATAGAGACTCTCCCGTAAGAGATGGGGCAGGGGAACGCGAGGGATAGATGAAAATTGTGGATATTCTGACAGAACAGTCGATCGTTACGGAGCTCAAGGGCAGTACCAAGAAGCAGGTCATGGAAGAGCTCATCGATGCGGTGCTGGAGTACAAGCCTCAGCTGGATCGCAAGCGTCTCATGAGCGTTTTGTTGGAAAGGGAGCGACTCGGAAGCACCGGAATCGGAGACGGCATCGCCATCCCCCACGGCAAGCTCAAGGACCTGGACCAGTTGGTCCTCTCCTTCGGGAGATCCACCCAGGGGGTCGATTTCGAATCGATGGACGGCAAGCCCGTCCATCTTTTTTTCCTTTTGGTGGCCCCTGAGAATTGTGCGGGGATTCACCTCCGAGCCCTTGCAAAGATTGCCAGGCTGCTCAAAAACAGCGCCATACGGAAAAAACTGGGAAGCGTGGCGAGCAGGGAGGAAATCTATTCCATCATTCGCGAGGAAGATGAAGACTTCTGACCAGTGCCCCCTTCCACGAATCGGTGAGGGGTGGATCGCCCCCTCTTCCGCTTCTCAATTCGGCCATTTTTCCAGCAGATCCGGGTGAGTCCACCGCTTAACTCATTCATTTTACCCGTTTTCAATCCCCTTTTTGACTTCTGACGAAGTTTGTACGAAAATAAACAAATTGTCTTTGAGAGTGCCCGACACACCTTCCACGGCGACCCTCCGGCATCTTCCAACAGGGACCCATGGACGATGAGCGTTGATGGAAATTTTAAACCACTTCAGGAACATACCATATGCCCCACATAAAGGTTCACGTCGTGATTGTCACCGGGCTGTCGGGCTCAGGCAAGAGTACGGCCATCAAGGCCTTCGAAGATCTGGATTACTTCTGCATCGACAACCTGCCGGTCCCCATGCTCCCTGACTTTCTTTCTCTTTGTGAGAGGGATATGCCGGACATCAGCAAAATCGCTTTGGGGATCGACATTCGGGAACGCAAATTCCTCAAGGACTATGAAACGATTTTCAAAAAGCTGGAAGACTCTGGCTACCGCTTTGAAATGCTCTTCCTCGAGGCGGCTACGGACATTCTTCAACGGAGGTACAGCCAGACCCGGCGGGTGCATCCTGCGGGTTCTTCCGATTCGCTGCTGCTGGACGCCATACACAACGAACGGGAGCAACTGAAAGCCCTGCGAAACCGTGCCACACGGATTGTGGATACGGGCAACCTCTCTGTTCACCAGCTCAAGGCCCTCATCACCCGTAGTTATTCCATGGTGAGTGACAAAGAAATGCTGGCGGTACAGGTGCTTTCCTTTGGGTTCAAATACGGCCTGCCCTTCGAGGCGGACCTGGTCATGGACGTTCGGTTCCTTCCCAATCCCTATTTTGTGGAGGCATTGAGAGAGAAGGACGGGTGCAGTGCGGAGATCAGCTCCTGGGTCCTCCAGTGGCCGGCTGCGCTGCAGTTCACCGATGCCTTCAGCCGTCTGGTCCTGGGAATCCTCCCCGCCTATGTGGCGGAGGGAAAGCGTTATCTGACCATCGCCGTCGGATGCACAGGGGGTAAGCACCGCTCGGTGGTCATTGCCAATGAAATTGCAGCGCAGCTGGAAAAGAACGACTACTTCGTCAACGTTTTTCATCGAGACATCCATCTGGAATAAATGAGGAAGAGATGTCAAAGGACAACGATCAAGCACTCATTGGAATCGTAGCCATCTCTCACTGCCACCTTGCCGAAGAAATGCTGAAAGTAGCGGAGCTGATTGTCGGCCGCCTGGAAGGGGCCAGGGCCTTTTGCTTCAGGGCCGACCAGCCTGTCGAAGAAATGTTGAAGCAGGTGAGCCAGGCCATCAAAGAATTGGATCAAGGCAAGGGGGTTTTGATCCTTACGGACCTCTTCGGAGGCACACCGGCCAACATCAGCCTTTCTTTCCTGGGCCCCCGGGTCGAAATCGTCTGCGGCATGAACCTGCCCATGCTCATCAAGCTCGCTTCCTGCCGCGCCGACCACTCCCTCAATGAAGCGGCAAAAATGGCCAAGGAATACGGGCAGCGCCATATCTCTCTGGCCAGTGAAATCCTCTCGCGCTCCGTGAAGACGGAATGAACGGAGCCGCTCGGCAGCAAGGAACGGACTCTCGCGGGGCCCGCCGAAAAAGACAGCGGACAGGAGGTTCTGCAGGCATTGAAACAGACTGAGGACTGCGAGGTCGGCGGTTGTTTTCAACTGTGCATCGATTTCCTGCGTGAAGAGGATCTGTCGGGCATTGCAGGCATAGAAATGGAAAGCCACGTGGAGCCCTGGTCTGAAGCATCGATGCGAGAGGAGCTGCATCGCCCTATTTCCCTTTTCTGGGTAGCGCACCTGAGCAGTTTTTTAGACCACCCGCCGGCAAAAGGTCTGGAACTCCAGACGCGAAGGGAGGCATGCGGCCACGGTGCGAACCCCATCGCGGGTTATATCTGTTGTTGGCTGGTGGCCGATGAGCTCCAAATTCTCAATGTGACCGTGCACAAGAGCTGGCGCCGATGTGGAATCGGGAAGGCGCTGCTTTCTCACGCACTCGAATGGGGACGCACCCATGAAGCCTGCTCAGCCCTTCTGGAAGTCCGAAAAAGCAACCTGGCTGCACAGTTGCTCTACAGGAAAATGGGCTTCCAGGCAGTGGGAGAGCGACCCGGATACTATGGGATCATGAAAGAAGCGGCCGTAATGATGGAAAGGGTCATATCACATGAATCATCCACTGCAATCGAACAGCATCCAATCCGACGCTCTGACGAAAAACATGGACCTGACCAACATCCAGGTGGAAGTCCCCCCCCTTTTCGAGGTCCTCATTGAAGCCGTCCATGGCTTTGCGGGCAAAGAGCAGCAGGCACGGGAATTCCTCGTCGAATACCATCATCGCTATCGCAACTGGCAGTTTGTCATTCAGGAAACCTGGAGATATGCCACAGCCAATCTCCGTGTGTACCGCCAGCATCCCCGCAATGGCATGGTCGTCTACCTGATCTCTCATATTTTGCTGGACGCCCTCCGGCGGTCCGAACGCTCCGAGATCCGCAACCTTGCGGCAGATCATCTACTGGCTTTCTGGTTAAAAATCGTGGAGGAAATGCCCGAGCAAATGGCCTTGCCGGTCCCTGTGGGAACCGCCGTTGAAAGCCTCCATGAGACGCTTCCCAGCCTCACAGCCTGCCATGGAGGCATCCTGCGCTTCTATCTCCGGGAGCTCTCCCGACTGGAGGATGAGCCATTTGAGCATCTGATGCGGAGCTACTATCAACCCAAGAAGCTCGCCGCAAAACTCCTCAAAATCTGGCCGGACGCCGCTTCCTTTGGAGAGATGCGAGCGCTTCTGCAGCGACTGACGGAGGAGACCTATCACTTCTGGCTCCTCAGGGAAGACCCCTGTCAGTGGCTGCAGCAGCAGGAAGAACAGCCAGCGTCCATGCCCCCCTGGAGCCAGATCTGTTCGTTCATCACCCATGAGGAGTATCAGGGGTACCTGGGGGCCCTCAGGACAGAAATCGAAAAAGAGTCGGATCACCGGAAAGCCGTCGCCCGACTGGTGGAGCTTCCGGATTTCCACGAAGTCGTTCGCCACTACTTCAGACTCCCTGAAGAGCTGAAGGCCTATGAATCCGCCCAGGACGGCTCCCATCTGAGCATGCTCATGCGCCTCAAAATCATGGAAGTCAGGGGATTGGAAGGCATTCACGAGGAAACGCTTCGGGAGATCAACTTCGACATCGCCCGGCTCATTCAGCAGGAGCCGGCCGACAGGCTGCAAACCTTCCTGAACAGGATTTTTGATGTCCTGGAAGTGTGCATGATGAATTATCCCGAGGCCGCTCTGCAGATCGTTCGAACCATCGGGATCGAAGTCATCAACACGGGAACCCTTCCCCTCATCGATTTCTTCCTCAATCGCATCATCCAGATGGGGTTCCAGACGCCCAAACTGGGAGGCGTGAGCCAGCACTGGCAAAAGGACGTCAACCCCGCTCACCTTCCCAATATCCGCATCTGGATCGAGATCATCAAAAAGAATCCTGCCAGGACGAAAACTCTCCTTTCGGCCCTCATCGTCAATCTCTCCCTGGGAGGGATTTTCATCCGGGATACGGACCTTTTTCAAAAAGATGTGAGCCAGTTGCTGCACGCTCCCATCCGCAGCGTCTACAATCTCGTGAAACAGCTGGCCAAGCTCTTTCCCGTCTACTTCAATCAAATCGGGGCCGAAGGGCAGCTGCGGACCGTCTCCACCGAAGTGGATGAGTTGACGGGCAGAAGTGATCGTCTCATCCATTTCCTTCGCAAGCAAAGTCACGTGGAAAGCAACAATGTCGTGGTGTCCTTCATCGAGGCCATCATCGACTTCTGGCGGACTCTGGACAAGGAGAAGCTCAAAGACCTGGTTCCTTCTGAAATTTATTCCGAAATCGTGACTTCGGGTCCCCTGGTGGACGAGGTTCACAGGATTTTCACCTCCCTTTTCAACTCCCCCACCATCCATCATGTCCAGGACCTCCTCGATCTGTCTGAAGCGGAAACCCAGTCCCTCATCGAGCGGCTCTCGGAGCTTTCTGAAAGAGAACGTCGGAGGGCCTTTCTCCTCGTCCAGCTCTATCAGTTGCTCCATGAAAAATACGCTCTGAGCTTCAAGGACATTCACATTCACCTGCAACGCGCAGCGACTCTGGGCCTGCCCGACCCCACAGCCCTGTTGACGGCTATCGACAGCCAGGATCCTCACAGGAAACTGGAAGCTATACTCGACTATCTCCTGGAGCTCAAGGATGTCATTCACACGCCGAGCGAGCTGCACATCCAGGAAAACATCTATTACAAACGTCACATTGCCGTGGACATTCCCTCCATGTACGGGACCTACAACGAGAGGAAATTCGACGCCCTGGGGCTGACCTTTCGCCTGGAAAACCTGGCCAATGTTCTCTTTGAAGAAATCATTTATTCCTTCAACCTCACCTTCATCACGCGCGCCACATTCTTCCGCATTGCCAAGTTTCTGCCATTATTCAGCAAGGCCCTGGCCATCGATGGAATCACCTCCAATCGACTGGAACGTCAGACGGAGCTGTTCCTGAAATCCCTGGAAGTGCGGCGGTTTTCTCATTCCCAGTACTTGGACATTTTTCGCGGATTTTCCGAGGCCATCAAACAGATCATTCAGACCAACTACCATTCCGTGCACGAGGGAAATCTCGACCTGGTCATTAAACAGCTGGGGCCGGAAAACCTCCTGCCCCGCTACCAGCGGGAAGGGCATGTAGAGACTCCTACGGAGCTCAATCAGCGGGTCTCCGAGAGCTTCCTGCGGGACATCATTGCCCGCACCTTCGGTTTGCAATACTTTGACCATTTCATCGGGAGCATCTTGACGACACTGTTGAATCAACGGGAGGTTCTCAGCACGGAAAAGCTGGACCTGCTCATGAGCTACGATCCGGAAAAGACCACCTCCCTCGTCTACAAGCCCAACCCCATGACCTACGACCTGATCCACCTGGGCAATAAGGGCTACAACCTGGCCAAATTGTATTCCATCGGCATCAACGTTCCGCCGGCTTTTGTCATCACGACGGAATATTTCCGCTGTCGCAGTGTCATCTCCTCCTTTGCCCAGTCTCTGGAGGACTTCGAAGAGCGGGTCATGGCGCACATCCATATGCTGGAGGAAGAGACGGGCCGGGGATTCGGTTGCCCGGGCAACACCCTCCTGCTCTCGGTTCGAAGCGGGGCGGCCGTATCCATGCCCGGTATGATGAACACCTTCTTGAACGTTGTAATCAATGAAGCGGTGGTCGAGGGCCTCATCAATGAAACCGGTCAGGTCTGGTTCGCCTGGGACAACTACCGCCGTTTCATCCAGTCG
>DAIQOB010000009.1:0-19254 GCA_036788075.1 Syntrophobacteraceae bacterium | reverse complement strand
TGTCTTGAAACCAGCGGTCACACGGTCGTCGCCGTCAGCAATTTCCAGGATGCACTGATGGAGGCATCCCGGCAGGTTTTTGAGCTGGCCTTCGTGGACCTTCGCCTGGGCACAGCCAGCGGAATGGACCTGATTCCTGCCCTGCTCGCCGTCACACCCTGGACAAAAATCATCGTCATCACCGCTTATTCCTCCATTGAATCGGCTGTCGAAGCCATGCGCCGGGGTGCTTCCGACTATCTTCCCAAGCCTTTCACGCCCGCCCAGGTGGAACTGGCAGCCCGAAAAATCCTGGAAATGCGAAATCTCGAGCAGAAGATTGATCGATTGCAGCATGACCTGGAGCGCCTGCGCCCGGAAATCGAGCTTTCCAGCGAAAGCCACTCCATGCAAAAAGCCATCGCCCTGGCTCGACAGGTAGCACCCACCAATGCCACCGTATTGCTGCGGGGAGAGAGTGGAACGGGAAAATCGCTCTTCGCCCGGGCCATCCACGCCTGGAGCACCAGGTCTCAAAAGCCCTTCGGCATTGTGTCGTGCCCGTCCCTCTCCACAGAGCTCCTGGAAAGCGAGCTTTTCGGACACGTCAAGGGCGCTTTCACCGGCGCGGTCCGAAACAATCCCGGTCGCATCGCCGCCTGCGAGGGGGGCACCCTTTTCCTGGACGAAATCGGCGACCTCCCCCTGTCCATCCAACCCAAGCTCCTGCGCTTCCTTCAGGACAGAGAATACGAGCACGTGGGCGACCCAGCCACACACAAAGCCGATGTCCGCATCCTCGCCGCCACCAACGCAGATCTCGACAGGGCTGTACAGGAAGGGCGCTTCAGGCAGGACCTTTTCTACCGGCTGAACGTCATCCAGATTGCCATTCCTCCCCTGCGGGAGCACCCGGAAGACATTGTCCCTCTGGCAGAACGTTTCCTTCTCTTCTTTGGACGCCAGAAGCACCACACCTTTCTTGGGCTCACCGATGAAGCGAGGGACTCCCTGAAGCGCTATCCCTGGCCGGGGAACATTCGGGAACTGCAAAACGCCATGGAGCGGGCGGCCATTCTCTGCCAGACCGATCGCGTGGGCGTAGAATTCCTTCCGGACAATCCCCGCTCGGCTCCTCCAATCCCCGGCATTGGAGACCCTGTGAGCGTCGAGAAGATCGAGGAGCTGCATATTCGCAGCGTTCTGGCATCGTCCAAATCCCTCCAGGAGGCTGCTGAAACCCTTGGACTGGATCAGGCCACTCTCTGGCGCCGTCGGAAGAAATACGGGATTTGACATCCAATTCCTCCGCCCATGACCAGGAATCGGACAAGCCTCGGATGCTCCCGTTTCTTCAAGGAAGAAAACCTTGCAGGATGCAAGGCTTGGGCAGACCCTGTCTTGCAGAGTGAAAGCAGCTTTGAACCCCCGATTTATTGATTCATTGAATTTCCAATAGCATACATCCATGAGAATCCCGGCACATCTGTTGCTCTTACCCATCTGCATGGAGGGCAAAACATGTTGGGAATACGAGCAAAATTATCCCTGGGCTTTGGAGGGCTGTTCGTCATCATCCTGATCATCGGCGTGCAGAGCATTTTGCATCTCACCACCCTGGGACATTCCGTAGACACCCTTCTGCGGGAAAACTACCGGAGTGTCTTCGCCTGCCAGCAGATGAAGGACGCTATCGAACGCATGGACAGTGGGACGCTGTTCACGCTGCTGGGGGAAGACGGCCTCGGCCGGCAGCTCATCGCCGGAAGTACACCAACCTTTGAACAGGCGCTCCAGGTCGAATTGAACAACATCACCCTGCCGGGCGAAGAAGCAGCGGCGACTCATTTGCGAGACCTTTTCGCACAATACGGGAAGACCCTGGGGGAAGTGCTGGATCCCCTCTCCCCCCTTCATGAGCGCAAAACGGCTTATTTCGACCGACTCCTGCCGCTCTTTCACCAGATCAAGGAGACTGCGGGCACGATTCTGCAGATGAATCAGCAGAACATGGCGGACGCCAACCAACGGGCTCGCACCGGAGCTGCAGACGCCAGGCGGCACATGTATATTCTGCTGAGCTTTGGGGCAGCCGTCGCCATGGTTTTCATTCTGTTCACGGGGCGATGGATCCTGCGCCCCATCCAGCGTCTGACCCGGTCGGCCGACGAAATTCGGAAGGGGAATCTCGATCTCGTCGTCCAGAGCGCCTCCAACGACGAAATCGGACGGCTTTCGGAAGCCTTCAACGAGATGGCCTCCAGTCTGAGAGAGTTCAGGAGGAATAGCCGGACACGGATGGATCGCATCCAGCGCTCCACCCGCCAGGTCTTTAAGAGCCTTCCCGATGCCGTGGCCATTTTGGATCTTGAAGGCCGCGTGGAGGTGTCTACGGAAGCAGCAGCGGAGGTCTTCGGGCTCAAACCGAACGTTCAGGTTCGGAGCCTCGCCTTCGACTGGATGGAAAGCCTGCTCCAGGAGGCCCTCGGCAGCCTGCCCCCGCCGGTCAATCCGCCCGTCATTCAACGGTTTGTGAAGGGTGAAGAACACTTTTTCAGTTCAGAAGCGGTACCCATCCTCGATGGAGAAAAGCACACCACGGGGGTCATTCTCATTCTGAAAGACGTGACCCGGGCGTTCCATCAGGACGAATTGAAGCGGGGAGTCGTTTCCACCGTCTCGCATCAGCTGAAGACGCCGCTGACTTCTCTTCGCATGGCCATATACCTGCTCCTGGAGGAAAAAGCGGGACCACTGACTCCCAAGCAGATAGAGCTGCTGGTGGCTGCGCGGGATGAGAGCGATCGGCTGCATTCCATCTTGACCAATCTTCTCGATATCAGCCGCATCGAAGCAGGAAGAATGCAGATGGACCTCCAACCCGTATCGCCTCACGATATGGTGGTCCAACAGGTGGACCGTTTCCGGAGCTCGGCCAGGGACCACGGACTCACCCTAAAACTGGAAGTGCCGGTCGATCTTCCCCCGGTGCTGGTGGACACGGCACGCATGGAGCACGTGCTGGTAAATCTCCTGTCCAATGCCATCAAATACACCTCACCGGGAGGTGCCATACGCATCCTGGCCGAAGCAGCCGGGGAGCAAATCTGCTTCAAGGTTTCCGATACGGGCAGAGGAATCCCCGCCCCCTTCCTGGAGCGGGTCTTCGACCAGTTCTTTCGTGTACCCGAGCAGAACGGCGGAGAAGGAGAAGGGCTGGGGCTCGCCATCACCAAAGAGATCGTGGAAGCCCATGGAGGTAAGATCAGCGTGGAGAGCAAAGAAGGCGAGGGAAGCACCTTCACCTTTTGCCTCCAGCGAGCAGATGCCATTTCAAAAAAGGAATGATGGACATGTTGCCGGACATCGTCTTTATCTCGGTCATTGGTGTTTTTTTCGGCCTTTGCGGCTTGCTCGTCAAGGCCATGGAAAGGCTCTGATCATGATGGACATTCTTGTGGGTTCAATCGGGCTGGTCTTGATTCTCTACCTCTGGGCCAGCATTCTTCGACCCGAGAAATTCTGAGGGAAGGATGCATCAGATGGCAATCTACGGATGGCTTCAATTGGTGGTTTTTGTGGCCTTGCTTTTCGGGCTGGCAAAACCCGTCGGGCTTTACATCCTTCGGGTGCTCGACGCTGAGGGAAAGACGTTTCTCGACCCGCTCCTCCGCCCCCTCGAACGCTTGCTCTACCGGTTCCTCGGCATTGAGCCGCAGCAGGAGCAGACCTGGCAGCAGTACGCCTTTTCCCTCCTGGTGTTCAGTCTTGTCGGCTGCCTGTTCACCTATGGCGTTCTCCGCCTGCAGGGAATCCTGCCGCTGAATCCTCAGCATTTCGGCCCAGTGAGTCCGGATCTCGCGTTCAACACGGCTGCGAGCTTCACCACCAACACCAACTGGCAAAACTACGGGGGGGAATCCACCCTCTCCTATTTTTCTCAAATGGTGGGACTGGTCTTCCACAACTTCGTTTCGGCTGCAGCCGGGATCGGAGTGGCCGCAGCCCTCATGCGGGGGATCAGTCGGCACGAAGCGAAGACTGTCGGCAATTTCTGGACGGACATCGTGCGCACAAACCTTTACCTGTTGCTGCCTCTCTCGCTGCTTTTCGCTCTTTTTCTGGTATCGCAGGGCGTGATTCAAAACTTTCAGCCCTATGTTCCAGTGGAAACCCTGGAGCAGACAGCCGGGGGATCTTCTCCGTCCGTACAGACTCTGGCTCAGGGTCCCGTGGCTTCCCAGGCGGCCATCAAGATGCTGGGAACCAACGGCGGCGGGTTCATGAACGCCAACGCGGCGCACCCCTACGAAAATCCGACGCCCCTTTCCAATTTCCTGCAAATTCTCGCCATTTTTCTCATTCCGAGCGGACTCACCTACACCCTCGGGCGCATGACCGGCAACCAACGGCATGGATGGGCCGTCTGGAGCGCCATGGCCCTGCTCTTCCTGGCAGGACTCCTCGTGGCATGGACTGCGGAAAACGCCGGCAATCCGAGGTTGCACGCCCTGGGAGTGAGCGCCTCCGGGGGGAGTATGGAAGGTAAGGAAGTCCGTTTTGGAATTTTCGGTTCGACCCTTTTTGCCGTCGTGACCACCGACGCCTCCTGCGGCGCCGTCAACGCCATGCACGATTCCCTGACTCCCCTGGGCGGGCTCGTGCCTCTGCTCAACATACAGCTGGGAGAAGTGATCTTCGGGGGCGTGGGAGCGGGACTCTACGGCATGCTTGTCTTCGTCGTTCTGACGGTATTTCTGGCTGGGCTCATGATCGGCAGGACGCCGGAATACCTTGGAAAAAAGATTGAAGCCTACGACATCAAAGCGAGCGTCATCGCCGTACTGGTCCCCATCTTCAGCATTCTGGGCTTTGCCGGATGGGCAGCTGTAAGCGGCTGGGGAATAGCGGCACTCGCCAACAAAGGGCCCCATGGACTGAGTGAAATCCTCTACGCCTTCTCGTCCACGTCGGGAAACAACGGAAGCGCCTTCGCAGGCCTGAACGGCAATACCCCCTGGTACAACATGACGCTCGGGGCCGCCATGCTTGCCGGGCGGTTCTTCATCATCGTGCCGGTCCTGGCCCTGGCGGGCAATCTGGCGCGCAAGAAAAGAGTCTCCGACAGCCAGGGAAGCTTTCCCGTCTCGGATGGAACCTTTGTCCTCCTGCTGGTCGCAACGGTCATCATCGTTGGGGCGCTCACCTTCTTCCCCGCCCTCTCCCTGGGTCCTGTCGTGGAGCACTTCATCATGACCGGATCGGACAGGCTTTTTTAGAAAGGATCCTGACATGGCCGGAAAAAAGCAGTCGCTGTTCCATGGGGGAATCGTTGCACGAGCCGCGGTGGAATCTTTCAAGAAGCTCCATCCGCGCTCCATGGTGAAGAATCCCGTCATGTTCGTGACCGAAGTGGGAGCCTTCATCACAACCCTCGGGCTCGTGGCCCGAACGGACCAGGAGCCCGTCGGATTCAGCTTCCAGGTGACCCTCTGGCTCTGGTTCACGGTGCTTTTCGCAAACTTTGCCGAAGCCGTCGCCGAAGGGCGTGGAAAGGCTCAAGCCAATGAACTTCGGAAAACGCGCACTCAAACCTCAGCCAGGCGGGTGGAACCGGACGGCACCCCTCGCAATATCCCCGCGGATCAGCTGCGCAAAGGAGATTTTGTCCTCGTTTCCGCCGGAGAGATCATCCCGGCGGACGGCGAAATCGCCGAAGGTGCGGCCACCGTTGATGAATCGGCCATCACGGGGGAATCCGCCCCGGTGATCCGCGAAGCAGGCGGCGACCGCAGCGCGGTGACGGGGGGCACGAAGGTGCTTTCAGACAGTATCCGGGTTCGTGTTACGGCAAATCCCGGCGAAAGCTTCCTGGATCATATGATCGGGCTGGTGGAAGGAGCCAGACGTCAGAAGACCCCCAACGAGATCGCCTTGACCATTCTTCTCTCGGCCCTCACCCTCATATTCCTCGTGGCGATCCTTTCCTTCAAGCTCTTTGGGCTTTACTCCAACGTGTCCTTTTCCGTCACGGTTCTCGTGGCTCTGCTGGTATGCCTCATTCCCACCACCATCGGAGGCCTGCTCAGCGCCATCGGAATCGCCGGCATCGACCGCCTGGTGCAGAAGAATGTCCTCGCCATGAGCGGGCGCGCTGTGGAAGCCGCTGGAGACGTAGATGTACTGCTTCTCGACAAAACGGGAACCATCACCCTGGGAGACCGCCAGGCGGCTGAGCTCCTGCCGGCCGCAGGGGTGCGTGTGGAAGAGCTCGCCGATGCCGCACAGCTGGCCTCCCTGGCCGACGAGACTCCCGAGGGGCGTAGCATTGTCGTGCTGGCCAAGCAATACGGCCTCAGAGGCCGTTCCATTACGGAAATACCTCATGCACGGTTCATTCCTTTCACGGCTCAGACCCGCATGAGCGGCATCGACACCGACGGCCGAAGGATCCGCAAAGGGGCTGCCGACGCCATTCGGGAATACACCGACCGCCCCTTCCCTTCAGAAATCGCTGCGGCGATAGAAGGGATTTCCCAAAAGGGCGGCACGCCTCTGGTGGTTTCGGACAATGAACGGGTCCTGGGGGTTGTCCATCTCAAGGACATCGTCAAAGGAGGGCTCAGGGACCGCTTCGAGCGCTTCCGCGCCATGGGCATCAGGACGGTGATGATCACCGGGGATAACCGCCTCACAGCGGCAGCCATTGCCGAGGAGGCCGGTGTGGACGATTTCCTCGCCGAAGCGCGACCCGAAGATAAGCTCGCCCTCATCCGAAAAGAACAGGCGGCGGGCCACCTGGTCGCCATGACGGGAGATGGGACCAACGACGCTCCAGCCCTGGCCCAGGCCGATGTGGGAGTCGCCATGAATACGGGCACTCAGGCCGCCAAGGAAGCGGGGAACATGGTGGATCTCGACTCGAATCCTACCAAGCTCATTGAAATCGTGGAGATCGGAAAGCAGATGCTCATGACCCGGGGGGCGCTCACGACTTTCAGCATCGCCAACGATGTGGCCAAATACTTCGCCATCCTCCCGGCAATGCTGGTGGGCGCTTTCCCCGCCATCGCACCGCTCAATCTCATGCGGCTGGGCTCGTCCGGCAGCGCCATCCTGAGCGCCGTCATCTTCAACGCCCTCATCATCATCGCTCTCATTCCCCTGGCGCTGAGGGGGGTGCACTTCCGCCCCATGAGCGCGGCGGTCCTGCTGCGCCGCAACCTCTTCCTGTATGGCCTGGGGGGACTGGTGGCGCCTTTCATCGGGATCAAGCTCATTGACATGCTCATCCATGGGCTGGGCCTGGTTTGACCCAACCGGAACGCCGCCGTGCAAGACGGCGCTGCCGTTGAAAAGGACTCAGATCATGAAAAACCCGACGTTCGAAAGCTTCCACAGCATCAAGCGCCTTCGAAAAGAGTTATACACAGCCCTGGCAGCCACCTGCTTCCTGGCGATTCTCCTCGGGGGCGTTTATCCCCTGATTGTCTGGGGTCTCGCCCAGGGGCTTTTCCCGGAAAAGGCGAACGGCTCCCTCGTTTTGCGGAATGGGCAGGTGGCGGGCTCAAGTCTGATCGGCCAGGCTTTCACCGGGGCCGCTTATTTCCACCCGCGCCCTTCGGCGGCCGGTGAGGGATATGACGGAGCCCAATCCGGTGGGAGCAACTGGGGCCCCACCTCGCGAAAGCTCGCCGAAACGGTGCAGGAGCGTGTGAAGCGATTTCGAGAGGAAAACGGGCTCGCTGCAGACGCCCCCGTCCCTGCAGATGCCGTAACCGCCTCAGCGAGTGGGCTCGACCCGCATATCACCAGGGAAAACGCCTTTCTCCAGGCGCACCGCGTGGCCCTCGCCCGAGGCCTCACCGAAGAAGCCGTGCGCCGTAAAATCGAGTCCGCCACGGAAAACAGGGACCTGGGCTTTCTAGGCGAGCCGCGAGTCAACGTTTTGCTGCTGAACCTCGCACTGGACGGGAAATTGTGATGGATGAGATCCTGTCAAGAAAGCGGCCGGACACTTTTTTGAGGATGATCCGGCGGGCACAGCGCGGACGCCTCAAAGTGTACCTGGGCTACTGTGCAGGAGTGGGAAAAACCTGGCAGATGCTGGAAGAAGCCCATCGGCTCAAGAAGGAAGAAATCGACATCGCGGTGGGCCTTGTGGAAACCCACGGACGCGCCGACACGGCAGCCCTTGTGGAGGGGCTGGAAGTCATCCCCCGGCGGCGCCAGGAATATCGGGGCATCGTGGTGGAGGAAATGGACGTCGACGCCATCCTGGCCAGAAAGCCCCAGGTGGTCCTCGTGGACGAGCTTGCTCACACGAATGTTCCGGGAAGCCGTAACGCCAAACGCTACCAGGACGTCCAGGAGATCCTCGCCGCGGGCATCCATGTCATCAGCACCCTGAACGTCCAGCATTTCGAGAGCCTCTATGACACCGTGGAAACGATTTCAGGCGTCAAGGTGAGCGAACGCATCCCCGATTCCGTCATCGCCGATGCCGATGAGATCGTCAACGTGGACCTCACGACGGAAGACCTGCAAAAGCGCCTCGAAGAAGGGAAAATCTATCCCAGAGAACGTATTGGGACGGCTCTCGCCCACTTCTTCAAGGAGCCCAATCTCGTCCAGCTGCGGGAGCTCACCCTGCGTGAGGCGGCGTCACAAATCGAGGCGAAAAGCCGTGATACCCTGGATCTCGACATCCTGGCCACACCCGACCAGTTGATGGTCTGTTTGAGCTCCGGAGGTCCCAACAGCAAGATGCTCCTGCGCTATGCGTCGAGGCTCGCAGGACGGCTGAACCGCAACTGGTACGCCGTCTACGTGCAGACACCGGGGGAAGAGCCGACACGGATCGATTCCACCATTCAACGGTTGCTGTTGGAGACTCTAACCCTGGCCACCCAACTGGGAGCCACGGTCTTCACCTATAAGGGGGACGACATTGCCGACACCATCCTTCGATTCGCACGCGAATACCGCGTAGGGCACATCGTTCTCGGGCGCCCGGGTCATACACCCTTCTGGAAAAGACTTCTGGGAAAGACGAACATCGTCGAGCATCTCATAGAAGAGGCCCGTGGGATCACTCTCGTCATCCTGGACACCCGCAAATACGACAATGGCAAGGCAAAGAATCCACAAGAAAAAAAGCCTAAAATCCAGCACTGGGAGGTGGTTGAAGGCGCGGAATCGAAATGAAGCAATCTCTGGCAGGGGGCAGCGTTTAGAGATTAGCTCTTAGCCATATAAGCGCAACCAGGAAAACTAACAAAAATGAAGCTTTCAATCCTCAATGCAACGGAAAACGACAAGCATAATACCCTGACGGTGCAGTAGCACAAGGGGAAAACCCGGCTCGACGGCTCGTACAGCTCAGAAAGGAGCTCCGAATATGCGTGCATTCTATTCGCGCCAAGGCATTGTATTCACACTGGTCGGACTGTCAGCTTTTATACTGGTCTTCTATTTCGTTATAGCAATCAAGTCTGCAAACAAGAACGCGGTCTGGCTCCAAACCACTCTGGAAAGCCAGCAAGAAAAAAGCCGGCTGGTCTACCAGATGGGGGTCAACCTGCTCGCATCGGCAGAGGCGGAAAAAAGCGCTGTCATGGCCGATACCGATGCGGAATCGCAAGCTTTTTCAGATCAGGCCCAGCGCGCCTCTGAAGCTGTGGACGCGGCAAAGAAGGAATTAGGACGCCTGTTGGAATCAAGAAGCACCCCGAAGGAAATGGACCTTTTTCATGCGTTCAGCGACTGCTGGATGAAGCTCGAGGAAGTGGACCGTCAAATTCTCCCTCTCGCTGTCCAGAACACCAACCTGAAGGCCATGAGATTGTCATTCGGTCCCGCGGGCGATGCAATCAAGGATATGGAAGCGGCCCTTCACCATCTGATGGATGATGCCGCAACGACTCCAAATGCGCTCAGAATCATCCAGCTCTCCGATGAGGCGCTGACAGCAGCTTTGAACATTTATGTTTTGCAGGCCCCCCATATTGCAGAAACCACAGATGCCAAAATGGATGCCATCGAAGCACGGATGAGGACACTCGATGAGGCGGTCGACAGGACACTGAATCAACTGGACGAACTGATTGCGGATCGGGCTGACAAAGCACTCATCGATGATGCAAAGGCCTCCTATCTAACGTTTCAAAAGACCAACACGGAAATCATTGAACTTTCAAGGCGTAACAGCAATATACGATCTTTTGAAGTTTCTCTGGGTGTAAAGCGCAAAGTGACGGCTCAATGCAGTGAAGATCTGTCGGCTCTTCAAGAAGCGATCCACAGCATGGAGTTTAAAGCCACGAGATAATGGTGGAGCAGTTACTTACGAGCAAGGGACGGCATGACTCCTGGCTCACACCGAGGGAATGGCCATAGGATGCCTGGAGCCGGCACCACGCCGAGGAAGGGAAGGAGGCTGCAATCATGAAAAGTATTTTGATAGTAGACGACGAAAAAAACATCCGGCTGACGCTCAGTGAATGCATCCAATCCATGGATTATGACATCGAGATGGCTGAGAACGGCGAAGAAGCTCTGCAAAAAATCAAGGCCAAAGACTTCAACCTGGTGCTTCTCGATCTGCGATTGCCGGGCATGGATGGAATGGAGCTGCTGAGAAGAATTCATGATTTCAGGCCGGATATACGCGTGGTGATCCTGTCGGCCCACGGGACAATCGATTCAGCCGTGGAGGCGACGAGATTGGGGGCTGTCGCTTTCCTGCAAAAGCCCTTCATGCCGCTAGAAATTCGGGATCTGGTACAACGGGCGCTGGACAGCGTCACACTCGAAAAAGCGAGAGAATCGAATTACAGGGCAGCCATCGGGCTGGCTAGAAAATGCATCGGGGAAAACCACCTCGAAGCCGCCTTGGAGCACCTTCGCAGAGCTGCCTACCTCGATCCTTCCCACGCCGAAGCCATCAATCTCATGGGCGCGGTTATGGAGCTCAGGGATGACCCGATTGAAGCCCGCCGATACTATTTGGCAGCCTACTCCCTTGACCCCACCTACCAACCGGCCATAAAAAATCTCGAAAGAATCACCAGCTACCACAGGGGTCACTCAATCGACCTGGGAGTAGAGGCACAGGCAGAGGCGAAGAAAGAGCGACAATGAACATTTGGAAAAAATAATTCAACCCGTCGTCCATCCATGTGAGAATCCTCGCAGGACTCCGTCGCGCCTGCCTTTTCAGGAACCGGAGCGCAACGAAAGGTTTTCAATGGAGTTCCCGGACCACAGAATGCTGAAAACGCCTTGTCCAATTCGTGCATTGCTGCAGCACTCTTTCCGAGGCTCGATCGAGAACACCGGCCGCAAGGTATGAGAGCAGCAGGAGCGGCAGCGCCAGCTCAAAGAAAGTCCCCAGAGTATGGGACACCCTGCCGGGCATGACCCCCACGCAGCTGAAGAGAGGTTCGTGCACGATGTAAATGGCGTAGGAATGCACTGAAAGCTTCTGTACCAGGTTCGTTTCGCCCAGCGTGCCGGGCAGCTCCCAGAGGAGGAGAATCAGGACGAGCACCCCGCACAACATGACATGATAGATATGGGCAAGGGGCAGGCTCGCCCCACTGACAAGGGGTGCACCCACGATGAGACCCACCGCCAGGCCCGGGAGAACCTGCGTCAAGGGAGGCGGGAGGAGAGCTGTACGCAGCGCGGACCTGGACGATGTCCATTGAGAGGCGAGCCACATGCCCGCGGCGAATTCAGGCAGACGACCGGGGAGATTGAAATGCATGAGATACCCGGCCATGCCCAGGGCGGAGTCAGGATACCAGGCAAGGTATGCGCCCAAGAGGGACCATCCGCCCCAGCACACCCCCACGATCCGGATAAGGGCGCTGGTGGAGCCCACGCGTTGGAAAAATCCCAGGAAAAGGGGAAAGAGCAGATAGAACTGCGCCAGCATACCCAGGTACCAGAAATGGGAAAAGTTCGTGGACATCATGGAATATTCGAGGGAATTCAAAAAGCTCAGGTGCCATAGCAGGTTGTGCAGGGCCGAAACAGGAGGAATTCCAAAGACCAGCACATTCGCCAGGGAAAAGAGGACCAGCGCCAGGAAATAAGGGGGAACGATCCTCAGGAAGCGGCGGTGGAGAAAGTTCCCATAGCCGACAAACGGACGCCGTTGCGGCCCGAGATAGGGCAGGGCCAGCAGAAAACCCGAGAGCACATTGAAGAGGATCACGCCATCGGAGGCCGTGTCGAAAATCACATCAAGGCCCCACTGAAAGGGACCGGTGGGAGTCAGGATCACCGTCTTCCAAAGGTGGTGCAGAAAGACTCCCAGCATCGCAACGACGCGCACGGTATGGATTTGAGCAATGGAGCCCCCGCCCCCGGGAGGAGGGAAATCGCCGCCCTGCCTTGCTTCAATCTGCCTCATGATGCTCCTTGCCATATTGCCGGATACCTGCAGCGGATACACCTGCTCAGAAAACTGCCCCTATTTAAAGCATTTTCCGCCGATCTCCAATGGGGGAGAAGGTGCGTACATCCATGAAAAAATTGTTGCTTGACATTGTGAACCATTAGGACCATCTTTCCACCCCTAAGTTTCGTCGTTCATTATCTTGAGGCTCAGGCAGAAGCAGAATCGAAATGCAGCTCGATGTCAAGGATGCAGCAAGCATCTTCAATGTTTCTGAAAACACGATTTACCGATGGATCAGGCAGCGGAATCTACCCGTTCACCGTGTGAACGACCAGGTCCGGTTCAACCGCGCCGAACTGCTGGAATGGGCTACGGCTGCGAAAATCAATGTGTCTGCAGAATTTGTGAAGGCACCTGACCCGGAAGAAGAGGTTCTTCCCTCTCTGGACAAGATCTTGAAGACCGGTGGGATTTTTTACGGGGTGAAGGGCAGGGACAAAGCCTCCGTCCTGCGTTCCGTGGTGGATTGCATGGGCCTGCCGCCGGACGTGGATCGCGAATTTCTTTACGAGGTCCTTCTGGCCAGAGAATCCATGGGCTCTACAGCCATCGGAGACGGCATAGCCATTCCGCATGTACGCAACCCCATTGTCCTCCATGTGCCGCAGCCATCCATCACCCTCTGTTTCCTCGAAACCCCCATCGATTTTGACGCTCTCGACGGTTTGCCCGTCAGCATTCTCTTCACTCTGGTAAGCCCCACCGTGCCTTCGCACCTCCATGTGCTTTCCAAGCTCGCTTTCACGCTGAAAGACCCCGGCTTCAAGGCCCTGATCACCCGGCAGGCCCCACCGGAAGAGATCCTTCAGGCGGCACGCCATATGGAAGAGAGACTGGCCAAATGACCGGTGGTTCGCACGCCTGACCCCTCACTTGTGGAGACAATCCCATCACCATGTCCTTTTTGCTCCTTGCAGTCGCTCTTCTCGGTTTTTCGGGCCTATGCTCCCTGCTTCTCGGCGGAAGGCGATCCGAAGCCAACACTCTTGGCGCCGCCGGAGGCGTCGTCGGTAGCCTGGTGGGGATTCTCCCCGCAATCCAGGTACTGAGGACAGGAACCACAGCCACCGTTTACCACCCCTGGAATGTTCCCTACGGCTCTTTTTTCCTGCAAATCGACGCCCTCTCGGCTTTCTTCCTGCTGCCCATCTTCCTGCTCAGCGCCCTGGCAGCCCTCTACGGCAGACAATACATGGCATCCACTACAGGTGGCAAAAACCTGGGGGCCTTCTGGTTCTTCTTCAACCTCCTCATCGCCGGCATGGCCCTCGTGGTGACGGCTCGCAACGGCATTCTCTTCCTCATGGTCTGGGAAGTCATGTCCCTTACCTCCTTCTTCCTCGTCACCTTCGAAAATGAAAAGGAGAGCGTGCGTCGGGCGGGATGGACCTATCTGGCAGCCACCCACCTGGGAACGGCTTTTCTATTCGTCCTGTTCTTCCTGCTCGGCCGGGAATCGGGAGCGGTCCTCCTGGACTTTGACAGTTTCTACGGCGCCGGGTCCCGCGTTTCCCATGTCGCGGATGTCGCTTTTTTCCTGGGGCTTGTGGGCTTCGGGACCAAGGCGGGCTTCGTGCCTTTCCATGTCTGGCTCCCGGAAGCACACCCCGCAGCCCCCAGCCACGTGTCGGCCGTCATGTCGGGGGCCATGATCAAGACGGGCATTTATGGCATCCTGCGCCTCCTGACGCTGCTGGGTACTCCGGCTCCCGGGTGGGGATGGGCGCTACTCGCCATAGGCCTGGTTTCCGGGATCCTCGGGGTTTTGTTCGCCCTGGCTCAACACGATATCAAGCGACTGCTCGCCTATCACAGCGTAGAAAACATGGGCATCATCACCCTCGGTATCGGCTTGGGAGTACTGGGCATGAGCTCAGGCCACCCGGCGCTTGCCGCACTGGGTTTTGGCGGCGGATTGCTGCACGTCGTCAACCACGCCCTTTTCAAGGGCCTGCTTTTCCTGGGAGCCGGAGTTGTCCTGCACGAGACGGGCACGGGAGAGCTTGAGCATTTGGGGGGGCTGATCAAGAAAATGCCCTGGACCGCGGGAACTTTTCTCGTCGGGGCAGCCGCCATTTCGGGCCTGCCGCCCCTGAACGGTTTCGTCAGTGAATTCCTCCTCTACCTGGGAGCGCTCGGGAGCATTGAAGCCCAGACCATGGCTCCGGCGGGCTTCCTGGTCATCGTGGGACTGGCCCTCATTGGTGGGCTGGCGGCTGCCTGTTTCACGAAGGCTTTCGGGACGGTCTTCCTGGGTGAACCGCGCAGCGAAAATGCCCTTCGAGGACACGAACCCGGGCGATCCATGCTTCTCCCCATGGTTCTGCTGGCCGTATTCTGCGCCCTCATAGGATTGTGTGCTCCTCTCGTCATCGGAGCTCTCTGCCCGGCGGTGAGCGTCCTCACGAGCATGCCCTTCCCTCGGGTGGAGACCCTCCTGTCCCCAGCCAAAGCTCCTCTCCTGTGGGTTTCGGTGGGAGGCACCCTGTTTCTGATTCTGACGGCAGGACTCGCAGGACTGCGCAGGAGGCTGCTCGCACGCCGCAGGGTGGAGCAGGCGGGCACATGGGATTGCGGATATGTACAACCCACGGCACGCATGCAATACACGGCGTCTTCGTTTGCTCAACCCCTGACCCGCATGTTCGACGGCATTCTCCGGACCCGGGAATCCCTGGATCGCCCGGAAGGGCTCTTTCCCGTGTATGCAGCCTTGAAGACGGAGCCCCGAGACCTCTTCAACGATTTTGTCTACCGCCCCCTTTTCCTGGGAGTGGAATGGCTCGCGCTGCGCCTGCGCTGGCTTCAGGAAGGGCATGTGCAGCTTTATGTCCTTTATATCGCCCTCACCCTGCTCGCCCTGCTGATCTGGAACCTGAGCTGACGACATGAACACTCCTTCGTTGATCCTGCCCTTTCTGGCCTTGATCCTCTCTCCCCTGCTGGTGGGAATCATCAACCGGACCAAGGCCTTCTTTGCCGGACGCACGGGGCAGCCCCTCCTGCAGCTTTATTTCGATCTGGCCAAGCTCCTGCGCAAAGGTGCAGTTTACAGCAAGACGACAAGCTGGATCTTCCGCGCGGGCCCCGTGGTGCAGCTCGCCGCCGCCGTCACGGCACTCTTTGTGCTGCCGTGGGGAGGAGCATCCGCACCCTTTCACTTCAACGGCGACCTGATCCTGTTCGCTTATCTGATGGGACTCATGCGGTTTTTCACCGTCCTCGCCGCTCTCGACACGGGATCGGCCTTCGAAGGCATGGGTGCCAGCCGGGAAGTGCAATTCTCCGCCCTGGCGGAGCCCGCGCTGCTCGTAGGACTGGCAGCCGCCGCTCATGCGGGGCATGACCACATCGCGCCTCTCTTGGGGAACCTTCGAGGAACTCTTTCCCTCAGTGGAATCTACTCGTCCCTCTCCATGGACGCGTGGCTGTCTTCCGGACCCGCGCTGCTCATGGTGGCGGGAGCCCTTTTTGTCGTTTTCCTGGCCGAAAATTCACGGATCCCCTTCGACGATCCCAACACACACCTGGAACTGACCATGATCCACGAGGTCATGATCCTGGACCACGGAGGGCCGGACCTGGCCATGATCCTGTATGGGGCGTCTCTCAAAATGTGGCTCCTGGGAAGTCTGACGGCAGGCCTGATCGTTCCCGTAAGAACCGGGAATGCCTGGCTGGACGCCGGCGCCGTCTTTGCCGGCCTCTGCTTCCTGGCGCTGCTGACTGGAGTGGTGGAATCCACCATGGCTCGACTGCGCCTGCTGCGGGTGCCTCAACTGCTGGTCAGCGCCGGGTTTCTTTCGACTCTCGCCCTGATTCTGCTGCTCTGGAGATAGCATGAGACTTTTGGTGGACGCACTCATCGTGCTGCTCATCCTCACCAACCTGCGGCTCGTGGCCTCGAGCCACCTCGCCGCCTGCATCTACGTAGTGGCCTTGCAGGGCCTTGTGCTGGGACTTCTGCCTCTTCTCGTGGGGACGGATCCCCTCACTTTACGCGCCTGTGTGCTCTCGGGCCTCACCATGTTCCTCAAGGGAATCATTTTCCCCTGGATGCTGTTGCGTGCGTTGAGGGCCGTACAGGTGCGTAAAGAAGTGGAACCGCTGGTGGGATACACGACCTCCCTCCTGGTGGGCGCTGTTTTGCTGGCTTTGGCCATGTGGTTCGGCCGGCGGTTGCCGCTCCCCGTGTCGGAAGCATCTCCCCTCATGGTGCCCCTCGCTCTTTTTACAATCATGATCGGACTCTTCGCCATCGTCAGTCGGCGGAAGGCCCTCACCCAGGTACTCGGATATCTCGTCATGGAAAACGGCATCTACGCCTTTGGACTGACCTTCGCTCGGGAAGAGCCGCTGCTGGTCGAACTCGGCACCCTCCTCGACATCTTCATGGCGGTTTTTGTCATGGGAATCACCATTTTCCACATCAGCCGGGAATTCGACCACATCGACACCGATCGGCTGAGCATCCTGAAGGACTGACCCCATGCTGGCAGTTTTGATCCTGATACCGGTACTGGCAGGGGCAGCCGGTTTTCTGCTGCGGTCCAACGGAATACGGCGTGGAGTCCTCCTCCTGGCCGCCGCCTCCCACGGGGGACTCACCCTCTCCATGTGATCCGGCGTCCCAGGCCGCTCTTTGGCGGCTGGCTTCTGCTGGATGCTCAGGGACTTCTCTTTCTCACGGTCACCAGCATCCTTTTCCTGGCCACGTCCCTCTATGCGGTGGGCTATCTCCGTCAGGAAGTCTGGGGTGAACGGCAGGATTTTGAGGAAGGCTTTCTTTTCAGTAATGCCCGTGAGGCGGTTTTCACGGGATGCCTGTTGTTCTTCCTGGCAATGATGACCCTGGTGACGGTCAGCCAGCATTTCGGCCTCCTGTGGGTGGCTGTGGAAGCGACCACCCTGGCGAGTGCCCCACTGATCTATTTTCACCGTCACCGTCGGTCCCTCGAAGCCACCTGGAAATACATCCTCATCTGCTCCGTAGGGATCGCTCTGGCGCTGCTGGGCACCTTCTTCCTGTCTGTCGCATGTTCCCTGGGACGCCAGGGTCATACGCCCATGCTCCTCACGAATCTCATCGGTGAGGGCCGACTCGTGAATCTTCCCTGGCTTAAGGCGGCTTTCCTCTTTCTCCTGGTGGGCTACGGCACCAAGATGGGCCTGGCTCCCATGCACACCTGGCTCCCCGATGCCCACAGTGAAGCCCCCTCCGTCATCTCGGCTCTCCTGTCCGGCGCCCTCCTCAACTGCGCCTTCCTGGCCGTGCTCCGCATGCAGCAGGTTTGCGCTGCGGCGGGAGAGGGGCCCTTCGGCCGGAAGATGCTGCTCCTCTTCGGCTTTGCCTCCATGACCGTGGCCGCGCTCTTCATCGTGCGGCAGGGCGATTTCAAACGCATGCTGGCTTATTCCAGCGTGGAGCATATGGGGATTCTCTCCCTGGCGGTGGGGATTGGCGGAGGAGCCGGTTTCGGAGCCATGCTGCATGCCGTCAATCACTCTCTCACCAAAGGGATGCTGTTTCTGGTAGCCGGCAACATCCTGGCTGCCTACAAAACCAAGTCCACAACAGAGGTCCAGGGAGTCCTGCGGGTGCTGCCCATCTCCGGAGTCCTCTGGGTAGCTGGATTTCTGGCCATTGCAGGGTCCCCGCCCTTCGGTCTCTTCCTGAGTGAGCTGATCATCCTGAAGGCGGCCATGGATCAGGGACGCATGTGGATGGCGGCGGGATATCTCGCACTTCTGAGCGTCGTCTTCATCGGTCTGGCCACTATCATGCTGCGCATGGCCCAGGGAGTACCGGTGCTCCGGCCCGGCGGAAAAGCCTCCGCCTCCGAAGAACTTTCCACCGTGGAAAATCCACACGTGGAATCGTTCCTGGCCGTCGCCCCCCCTTTGGCCCTGGGGGCTTTGGTGTTGATCCTCGGCCTTTACCTTCCTGCAGGACTCCAAAATGTTCTGGAAGAGGCGGCCAGGGCCATCACGGGTTAAGCAGGCAGGGAAAAAACTCTGTGGATGAGGATCTGACTTCATGTCACATTTAGCGTCTAAAGTCCTTCCCATCAGCAACAGCCAGAAGGTCGATTTGAGTCATATTGCCGGCATGACTCTGGACGATTTTCTCGATTACACACTGGAAGCCACTGAGCACGGAGTCAGGCTTTCAGCCTTTTTCGCGCACCCCGTAGAGGGGAATCTCATGCGACTGTGGGCCATACTCGTCTATGACCACCAGTCCCTCGTGCTGCCGGTTTATACGGATCTTGCGCAAGACAGTTATCCGTCCCTCACCCCATACTGCCCCCAGGCCCACTGGTTTGAACGGGAGCTCCTGGAGCAGTGCGGCATCAAGCCCGAAGGGCATCCGTGGCTCAAACCCATTCGTTTTCATCGCCCGTTCTGCCGTAGCGGTAATGCAGGACCGGACGATGAGAGCGCCCCCCCGCAGGTCGGCAGTACCGACTTCTTTCACATGGAAGGGGAAGAAATCCACGAAGTGGCAGTGGGACCCGTCCATGCGGGCATCATCGAACCCGGCCACTTTCGGTTTCAGTGCCACGGCGAGAATGTGTTTCATCTCGAGATTTCCCTGGGCTACCAGTACCGGGGCATCGAACGAGCCCTGACGGCGGAACCCGGTCGGCGCGCGATCCATTACATGGAAACGGCTGCAGGCGACACAACCATCGGTCACACTCTCGCCTACTGCCAGGCCATGGAATCTTTCGGCGGGAGCCAGGTGCCCCCACGTGCCCAGGCACTTCGGGGAATCGCCCTGGAGCTCGAACGGATCGCCAACC
>DAIQOB010000008.1:8229-19304 GCA_036788075.1 Syntrophobacteraceae bacterium | reverse complement strand
CATTCTGGGCCTGGGATCACAGCCTCCCGAAGTCTTCAAGAACCTCATCCGGCACGGGCGTTGGTTCACCCCTCGGGAAACCCGGGTGGTGATTCTCCCCCTGGCCCTCGCGGAGAAGCTGAGGCTCCATCCGGAAAAGGACCTGAATGTGCCCGTTACGCTCCTGGGTGACACCTTCACGGTCATCGGGTACTTTGACGGCAATCGCGCGGAAACCCTGAAGGACCTGGACCAAAATCCCATCATGCCCGCCTACATGGAGATGAGCCCTAGCGAGGAGCTTTCCGAAGTGGAGATCGAAGCCATGCAGTCGGGGGAAGAGATGCTGCCCCAGTCGGAGCGGTTCCGGTTCGCCAACCCCAACACGACGGTCCTCATCCCATTCCACGATTGCATCGATTATGGAGGGGAGCGCCGGACAGTGACGATCCTCCCGTTTGCCGGAAAGAGTCCCGTGGACATTGCCGACCAGCTTTCGTCATGGCTCACCTTTCCCCTTTTCCTGGGGGACAACGGCTCATGGTACCAGAGCGCCAGCAACACCCTGCGCTACCAGGGAGTGGCCAACCTCTTCGTTCCCATTTTGATCGTCATTTTCATCACCCTCAACACCATGATCGGCCATGTGCATGAAAGGCAGCGCGAGATCTCGACGTACACGTCCGTCGGACTGGCTCCGACTCATGTGGGGTTCCTCTTCATCGTGGAAGCCCTCTCCATGGCCGTCATTTCGACGGTCATCGGCTACATACTGGCCCAGCTGAGCGCCCGCTATCTCGGGAACACCGCCCTCTTCTCGACGCTCACTTTCAATTATTCCTCTCTCGCCAGCGTCGCCTGCATGTTCCTCGTGTTTTCCGTGGTGTTCCTTGCCGCGCTCTATCCCGCGCGCATGGCCGCGGAAATGGCCATGCCCGACGTGGAGCGCACCTGGTCGCTGCCTGAGCCCGATGGGGACACACTGTTCATGAACCTGCCCTTCCTTCTGAAATACGAGGAAGAAAAAGGCATCATGGGTTTTCTGAACACTTTCTATCTCGCTCATCAAGACATCACGCACGGGGCTTTTGCCGTGGACAGCGTGAGCCTCGACGAGGATGCCCCCCTCATGGAGCCCGGTGAAATGCCTGCTCCGGTCTGCCTGATGATTCGAACCAACGTGTGGCTCGCTCCGTTCGACTTCGGCATCAAGCAGAGAATCCAGCTCTACTGCTGCCCCTCCCCGGATAATCCGGGATACCTGGAAATTGCCATTCGTATGATCCGCCTTTCAGGAGAACAGTCCGCATGGGTCAGGGCCAACAAGAATTTCATCAAGGCCCTGCGCAAACAGATGCTCCTGTGGCGCCTGATGGACCAGGAGGCCAAATCGGCCTTCAGTGTATAGAAGCCGTTCCAACTGATGCGCTCCGCTCGCCGCCCCTTTGGTTCCTGGCATTTGGACACCGGCGACACGATCGAGGATAATCCCGCATGCGAGAGACATACGTACGCTTGCCCGCCCTGCTGACGGGCTTCCTGCTGGCCGGTCTGGTGTGCGCCTTCACGCCTTATAACAACATCAAGATCCTGAACAGTCCCCTGGCGGGAGGGCATTTCCCCCTGGCAGCCTTTGGGTGCCTGCTCCTTCTTCTACTGGTCTTCAACCCTGTCCTGACTTGGGTAAAGCGGAGCTGGCGCTTCCATTTCGCCGAACTGCTCCTCATCTGGTCCATGATCACGGCCGCCTCCGGCATCGCTTACACCGGACTCCTGCGAACCTTTATCATCAACATCACGACCCCCAAGTGGTTTACAACCACCGCAGGCAACCTGGGAGAAATCCTCGTTCCCCTCGCCCCGCCCTCCCTTTTTCCACAAGACCCCAAAATGCTTGCCGACCTCTACAGCGGTATGGAGGGGGGACTCGACATGAGCTGGTGGGAAATCCTCCTCCGCATCCCCTGGGCCGCCTGGATGGTCCCCCTGTTCTGGTGGGGCCTTTTCATTCTCCTGCTGTACATGGCGATGCTCGGCATGGTGGGACTCTTCTCCCACCAGTGGATCGAGAATGAAAAGATGAATTTCCCGCTCCTGCGCGTTTTGGAGATGATGGGGGAGGCCTTCGAGGAAGGGGGCCTCTGGAAATTTTTCACTCAAAACCATTTCATCCTGGGGTTCAGCATTCCCGTCGTCCTGCACCTTTTCAACGGACTGCACACCTATTTTCCCGAAGTACCCCAAATCCCCACATTGATCCTCGCTCAGCCCTACATCCCCAAGGAAGGCCTGCTGTCGGGATTTTACAAGGCGAAAATCTACATTTACCCCGCATTCATTGGCTTCGCCTTCCTGGCATCCAAGCAGGTCTCTTTCAGCTTCTGGTGCTTCTTCATCCTGGGCGGACTCCTGCCGGGGGTTTTGCAGTTCGCAGGCTGGAGGCTCCCGGCTGCAGCCCTGGGGACCACCTTCAGTCCGGTGTTGTCCCGCGTGGAAGAAATGCAGATGATGGGCGCCTTCGCCATTTTCTTTTTCTTCATTGTCTGGCTCGCCCGAGACCATCTGCGACTGGTCCTGCAATCCATTTTCAGAAAACAGCCCCTGGCCAATGACTTTCGTGGACTCCTGGACCCACGAACGGCGTTTTTTCTTTTCGTGGGCGGCATTCTGGGAATGACCGTCTGGCTCTGCTTCATCGGCATGGATCTCGTGCCGACCCTCCTGTTCCTGGGAGTCTGCTTCATGGTGCAGTTGGTGATGACGCGACTGGTCTGTCAAGGGGGATTGCCGTACTTTACACTGGCCTTGGCCCCCTCGGATGGATTCCTGGCCTTTCTCAATACGCGCATCCTCACCCCTGTGACCCTCTATATGTCCGTTGTCGTTCAGAAGGTGGCGTTTCTCGATATGCGGGAATCTCTCATGCCTTCACTCTTCCATGCCTCCAAGCTGTCGGAAAGGGCTGCGCCAAGGCGTCGGTTTCTCTGGGGTGTCCTGGCGTCGGTTTTCCTGGGGTTGGTCGTATCGTTTGGGGCCCTGCTGGCGGTCTACTACAAATACGGCATCAACACGCTCCCGGACGACTGGGCCTTGGAGACCGCCCGGCGCGTTCATGAAAATGCCGCCCAGCTCCTGAGCCATCCCGAAGAATACAAGCAATGGAGCATGACCTTCTGCATCATCGGTGCAGCCGTCATGGGATTCCTGGTTCTTGGATACCACCGCTATATCTGGTGGCCCCTGCACCCCATCGGATATCTCACCGCCTACACTTCAGCCATGCAGGTCCTCTGGTTCGGATTTTTCATCGGTTGGCTCTGCAACACCCTCGTCCTGCGCTATGGGGGAGTGAAGCATTTCAAGGAAGTTCGCGGTCTTTTCTTCGGGTTGATCGTAGGGGACATGGTGATGGCGTTGATATGGCTGGTGGTGGGGTTTTTCGCTCCCATCAGTTATCATGTTCTCCCCCTGTGATGCAGCAGCGTCCATGGCGAAGTCTCTGAAGGCTTCCCTTCAACGGCAAGCCATTCCGGAAAGGTCTGAGGATGTACGAGGATAAAGAGCTCAAAGAATATCGAGATCTTTTACAGCCCCCCGAAAAATTCGAGGAAGGGTTCGGATGGAAATCCATCATCGGGGCAATCTTCATAGGATTCCTGATGATGCCCGGATCCATGTATCTGGGCCTGGTGATCGGCACAGGGGTCGGTCCCGCGGCTCGTTGGGTCACCATCATCATTTTCGCCGAAATTGCCAAGCGATCCTATACCCGGCTTCGCCAACAGGAAATCTTCGTCCTCTATTACATGGCGGGCGCGGCCATGGCCTCCCCCTTTTCCGGACTCCTCTGGAACCAGTACCTGGTGCAATCCGAAGCAGCCCGCATGCTGGGACTGACGCAATTCATCCCCACCTGGATAGCGCCCCCACCCGGATCCGAATCCCTCGTGGATCGCACCTTTTTCCACCGAGACTGGATGGTTCCCATCCTTCTCATGATGGGCTTTGAAATCATATCCGCCGTCGACCATTTCGGCCTGGGCTATGCACTCTACCGCCTGACTTCGGATGTGGAAAAGCTCCCTTTTCCCATGGCCCCCGTCGGGGCACTGGGCAACATGGCGCTGGCGGAATCGGCGGACCGGGCGGAAACGAGCTGGAAATGGCGGGTTTTTTCCATCGGCGCCATGATAGGGCTGGCATTCGGAGCGCTTTATGTGCTGCTCCCGGCGGCTTCGGGAGTGATCCTTTCGGAGCCCATTCACCTCTTTCCCATCCCCTGGATCGACCTGACTCCTTTCACGGAAGATTTCCTGCCTGCCGTAGCCACGGGCATTCAGCTGGATTTGGGGCTCCTGTTCATCGGCATGGTCCTGCCCTTCTGGGCCGTCATTGGAGGGGGAATCGGGTTCCTCATCACCCTCATCGCCAATCCCATCCTTTACGAGCACGGCATTCTCCACCGCTGGCACAAGGGGATGGGGACGGTGGATACGGTCTTCGCCAACAACTTCGATTTCTACATGAGCTTCGGGATCGGCCTGGGTCTGGCCATTGCCGCCATCGGCATCTTCCACGTTTTTTTCAGCTTTCGCCAAAAATTCCAGGAATCCCTGAAGGAGCGCTTCAAGATATTGTTCACACCGCCTCCGGGCCGCGGCGACTTCAGCATCTGGATCGCCATTGGCATCTATATCGTTTCCACGACAGCCTACATCCTGTTTTCCGCCTGGCTGGTGCCGGGTTTTCCCTGGATCTTTCTCGTGGCGTACGGTTTCATTTACACGCCCATCATCTCTTATGTTTCTGCGCGAATGGAGGGCATTGCCGGGCAGTTTGTGAGCCTCCCCATGGTGCGTGAAGCGAGCTTCATCGCCGCGTCCAAATTTTTCGGATACACGGGAATCGGCATCTGGTACGCTCCCATCCCTTTCCACAACTACGGGAAGGCCACCCAGCGTTGGAGGGAAATCGAGCTGACGGGCACGAGCTTTCGAAGCATCGTCAAGGCGGAAATCCTGGTCATTCCGGTGGTGCTCATCGCCAGCCTGCTTTTTTCGCAATACATCTGGCGCCTCGCACCCATCCCCTCCACCCAGTACCCCTACGCCCAGGAACTCTGGCACCTTCAGGCCCTGAACACCCTCCTGCTTCAAAGTGCCACCCTGGAGGGGAATTCGCCGTTTTTCCAGGCCCTCAATGTCGATTACATGGCCCTGGGAATGGGGCTTGGCGTCCTGACCTACTGGGCACTCGCAGCCCTCAAGCTCCCCGTCATGCTGGTTTACGGAGTCACCCGGGGACTGGGACAATCCACGCCCCACGGCATTTTTCTTGAAATCATCGGAGCGCTGCTGGGACGTTATTATTTCATGAAAAAATACGGTGTCGCCTGGCGGCAGTATGCCCCGGTCCTGCTGGCCGGGTTCTCCTGCGGAATGGGCCTCATGGGCATGTTGGCCATGGGATTCACCCTCATCATGCGCTCCCTGGGAAGCCTTGCCTACTGAGGCAGGGAAGCCAGCCAGTGTCTTCATCCGTTTCAGACGCTCGATCCCGGGATATGGCCCCCACAGCAAAGGCGGTCCTGGTCTTCATGCGCGTACCCGAAGCAGGGCAGGTGAAATCGCGCCTGGCCGCCGGGGTGGGAGTGGAAGAGGCGGCGGGTATCTACCAGATCATGGTACGAAGAACCCTGGGGGTTTTGTCGGATTTCAAACGATCCAGGCCCGAAGTGACGCTTTTCGTCTTTTTCACGCCGGCGGACAGAGTCGATATCCTTCAAAAACATTACCCTGGCCCCTGGCTATTTCTTCCCCAAGTGGGGCACCACCTGGGAGACCGGATGGATCGCGCCCTGCGTCAGGTCTTCGCCCTGGGATTTCACCACGCCGTGCTGGTGGGTACCGACCTCGCCCACCCGGAAGGTGCGATATTGGAGGACGCCTTCCGTGCCCTGGGAAAGGGGCTGACTCCCCTGGGGCCGGCCAGGGACGGCGGTTTCTATCTCGTGGGATTGCACCGACCCTGCTCCAGCCCCTTCCAATTTGAGGAATGGGGAACCGATACCGTGTACGGGAGGACGGAAAAATCTCTCGCCGCCTCAGGACTGCAGGTCCTGAAACTCAAGGAAAAGCAGGATGTCGATCGCCCCGAGGATTTCGAACCTCTCCGGGACCATTTCTTCTTCAAAGAAAAGCTTTCCATCGTCATCCCCACGGTGCGGCCCCCCGAAGCCGTCAGCTCCTTCCTTCACCGCCTGGAACCCCAGCTCTGGCCCGGGGATGAAATCGTCGTGGCCCTCTCCGAAGGGATAACACCTCCCCGGAATGAGGAGGAAAGTGCCTCCATCCGTTGGATTGTCTCGCCCAGGGGCAGGGGAATTCAACTCAATGCGGGCGCTCGGGCGGCAGAAGGAAGTATCCTCCTGCTCCTCCACGACGACTCGGTGCCCCCCCACCAGTTCGCCTATCATGTGCGCAAGATAGCGCAGGATCCCGCCGTGAGCGTGGGTTGCTTTCAGCTCGCGTTCTCTCCTTCTACACCTGCCCTGGACTTGGTTTCCAGGTGGGCGAACCTTCGGACGGACCTGTTTGGGCTGCCGTACGGAGACCAGGGACTTTTCTGTCGACGCACTGTCTTTTGGGAGGCAGGGGGATTCCGAAATCCTTTCCTCATGGAGGATGTGGACTTTGTGCGACAATGTAAAAAAAGAGGGCGACTGCTAAAGATTCCCGATAGCATCCACACCTCCCCTCATCGGTACCTGAAAAGAGGCCTGCTGCGGGCTTCGCTCCAGAATCACTGCCTCATGCTGCTGTATTTTCTGGGAATGAGCAACCGGGGATTGTACAAGCTCTATTATGGGTGCGATCCCCAAGAGCCTGATGCACATCGGAGTGGCATGGGCTGAGGCAACGGACCATAAACCGCGATCCTCCACCTCACTTGTACTTCGCAGAGAAAATCATCATCCAGAGCGGAAGGTTTTGAAGTCCCCCTTTGAAGGGGGATCAAGGGGGATGTGCAGCGGCTTTCACTGGATATGATACCTGGGGTCTTGCAGATGCTCGCCTTTGCAGCGGGGGCAACGGCCCGGCTTGGAAAAACGTCTCCGATCGTCGAAGGCGAAGCCGCACTCCATGCAGCGTGCAGGGATGACTTTCAATTTTCGCTTCTGCCCGTGAACAGACCGGGCAATGTGCTCGAGATGATACACCACGTCTTTTTCCGGAATCCCAAGGAGCTGCGAGAGATCCCGGTCTGTATATTCCCCGCCGGCCAGCAGTTCTATCATCTGTTGCCTTATGGTTTCGTCCATGGAACGACTTCCCCTCCCCACTTTAGACTCATTTAAACTGATCCATCTTTACCCTTCGACGCGGGCTCCCTTGCTTTATCGTACGTGCATGGCTAATTTTCAATATGCGTTCGAAGAATCACACTGTTCTCCTGAATCATGACGGCCCATTTGAAACGATACAGTCTGTCTTGCGGTGGACGACACTTTTGAAGGAGTGATTGAGCTTATGCTGGAATTCATCAAGAAAGGGTTGCTGGCAGGGATCGGAGCGGTGGTGCTCACGAAGGAAAAAGTTGAAGAGGTCACACGGCGACTGGTGGAAGAGGGGAAGATTTCAACGGAAGAATCCGAAAAACTGACGGAGGACCTCATCAAAACCGGGGAAAAGCAATGGGAGGAAATAAACACCAAGACCTCCGATACCATGAAAAAGTGGGTGGAAAACCTCGAGTTTGTACGCAAAAAGGACTTGTCCGAACTCCAGGAACGGATCGAAATCCTGGAGCGTCGGTTGGCAGCCATGGAATCCCGGGACAAGGAACCCGGCATATCATGAGTTGAGGTGACACGCTCACCTCACACAGCATAGCCCCTGAAGCGCACGCCGTTTGCCACGTTCATCCAGAGACCCATGCACCGAGGAGTTCATTGTGCAAACCATCGACATTTCCGTCAGGCAGTTTGGAAATACCGGAAGCGAAGTCACCTGTGTGGGGCTTGGAGGCGAGGGAATTCTGAGGACATACGGACAGGAAGAAGCTGCGGAGGCTGTCATACGGGAGGCGCTGGACCAGGGCATCCAGTATTTCGACTGTGCCCGGGCCTATGCGGGCAGTGAGGGCTATTATGGCCGTATCTGGTCGAAGAGTCCCCACGAGCGGGCGAAAGTGTTCCAGGCGGGCAAATCGGCGCAGCGGTCCAGGAAAAAGGCCATGGAAGATCTGGACGGCACCCTCCGGACCATGGCTGTGGACCACCTGGACCTGTGGCAAATTCACGATGTGAGGACCGAAGCCGATTTAGAGGCCATCTCCGGGCCCGATGGCGCCCTCGAGGCCTTCGTCCAGGCGAAGGAAGCAGGAAAGACGCGCTTCATCGGAGTCACCGGCCACCACGATCCCGCCATTTTGAGACGGGCAGTCGCGGAATGGCCGGTGGATTCCGTCATGATGCCTGTCAACCCTGTGGAAGGAGTTCTGGGAGGATTTCTGGATTCCACCCTTCCCCTGGCCGTGGAAAAGGGCGTCGCCGTCATCGCCATGAAAGTTCTGGGCGCCTCCCACTATCTTTCGCCGGACATCGGGCTGACGGCGGACCTCCTCATCCGATTTGCCCTCTCCCAGCCCATCACTGTCGCCATCGTCGGCTGTTCCCTGCCCGAGCATGTACAGGTGCTGGCCACCGCCGGGCGAAACTTTGCTCCTCTCGACCGCGAAGCCCAGACGGACCTGATCGATCTCTTCAGCCCTTACGCTCGCAGGCTTGCCTTCTACCGAGGAGTCCTCTGAGCGGCTGAAAAACAGTCTATTCTCCCCGGTGGCAGTGCCTCGTGGAGGCCCATTGCCAACGGGTCTCCACCCAGAAGATCACAAACGCCAGGACAAGAGCCATGCCGGCGGTCAGGAAAAGGCTGGGAAATCCTGCCCATCGCCCGATATAGCCCAACACGATGGAGCCCACGAACACCCCCGCATCGATGCTCCCAGTGAATACGCCCGTGATTTTCCCTTTCATGTGAGCCGGCTCCCCGCGAATGGCAAGGACGTTGAGAGACGGGTAAAGCAGGCCATGCCCGCAGCCTCCCAGAAACCCTGACAGGAGGAGCATGAGTTCTCCTCCCGGCAGGGTCAGCGACAGCAATCCTCCACCCACCATGAGGAGGGCATAGGGAATGATCCGCTCCTCGCCCAGGTGATCCCCCATTTTGCCCCCGAAAAACCTCGTCAGAACCGCGGCGGATGAATAGGAGACATAAAACAACGAAATGAACACCAACCGCTTCTCATAAGCGAAGGGTGCTATGAAATTGTTGGACGCCGCGATGCCGAAGCCAAACAAAAAGGCCAGGATCCCCACGAAAAGAATCCGGTTCATCTTGAACACCATGAAGAAGGAGCCGGACGGGATTTTGGAAACATGCACATAGGTTTCTGAAAGGGGCAGATGAATGAGCAAGCCGATGCAGGCGATTCCTGCGGCAAACCCGAACAGGGTCGGGAAACCGGCATGCTTCAGAATCACCTCGGCAATGACGGGTCCGACAGCCGACCCCACGAGCCCCGAGACCCCAAAAATACCGACCCCTTCATTGAGCCGTTTGGGGGGTACCAGGTCCGCCACAAAGGTGAAGGCGGACGTGATGCAAATGGCAAACCCCACCCCATGGACGATCCGGGCGATGAGGAGGGGGTAATAAAAGTTCGCGAGATCTCCGCGGAAGAGCAGATAGAGGAGAGGACAGGCGGTCATACACGCCGCCCCGACGGTATAGCTCCTCTTCCGGCCGATGCGGTCGATCATTTCGGAAATGAAGGGTCGGCAGAGGACGGACGCGAGAGCAAAGGCCCCCATGATGACCCCGATATCGGCCTCATTGCCACCCCGCTCAGTGATGAAAAGGGGGAAAAGAAAAAAAGTCCCGAAACTCGACAGCATGCACAGATTGGCGACTGCCATGGCGAAAAATGCAGGAGTATAAAGCGCGGGCGTTGCGATGGGCTTCCTCTACTGTTAAAGGTCCGGGGATTCTTGCCAGGCACACACATAACACAGGGATTTCCATTCGGGAAAGGATAAGTTGCCCAAAATGGGATTGCCATTTTTCTCTCGAGCGGTAAATATTTATGCACTCGCGGCCCCCTGGTTCTTTGATAAGGGGGGTTCCCTGCAGGTGAGAGGCATATGAAACGCTTCGGAAGATCTCGGCTCTGCAAGGGGGCGACAATGGCACCGCCCGGTTACTCCCCTATCACCCCACTTCATTCAAGAGCATGACGGTCGATCTATGCGAGATGAGCTCAAGACCAAAGCACAACTTATAGAGGAACTGAAAGACCTGCGGCTCAGGCTCTCGTTGACCAAGTGTCCTCCAGGTGGAGAATCGGTTGCATCCCGCACCGGTACTGAAAGCCCTGGCGAGGACGCAGAGGCGCTCCTTAGGGGTACGGTGGAATCCTGCGTGCAGGAATGCAGGGACCACGAGGCCTCGACAACTGCTCCCGTCCAGGCAAGATCCCTCATGCCGGCACAGACCGAATTCATCCGGCTGGCCCAGTTGCTCCTGGACACCCTGCCCCATCCCACCATGCTCATCGACAAGGATCGGCTCATACTGGCTGCCAATGAAACGGCCCGTAAGATGGGTGCCAGAGTCGGGGGCCTCTGCTGGCGGGAATTTTCCCACAGCCTCTATATTCCTGCAAACGATAGAAAGTACATGGAGCAGCATGGAGGATCGCCTCCCCCTGGCGGAACACGATGCTCTTTTTGCCGGGCTGAAGAAGCCCTCACCGACAAAACTCCTAAAACAATTTGCGAAATCCATACATTAGGACGGACGTGGCACGTATGGTGGGTCCCCATCGATGCAAACATGTTTCTCCACTACGGCATCGACATTTCAGATTTCAAGCGCTCTGAAGAAAAGCTCAAAGCCAGCGAGGCAAGATTCAGAGAGCTCTTCAACCGTATGCGCAATGGGGCCGCAGTATTTGATGTACTCCCTGGCGGATCAAACCTCGTGTTTCGCAACTTGAATCGCGCCGCTGAAAAGATTGCCGGGCTCCCCAGGGAG
>DAIQOB010000008.1:0-8129 GCA_036788075.1 Syntrophobacteraceae bacterium | reverse complement strand
GATGCCCTGCGCTACAGCGAAGCCCGGTATCGCGCCGTCGTGGAGGATCAGACAGAGCTCATCTCGCGCTTTTCCGCGGATGGAACGATCACTTTCGTGAACGAGGCTTACTGCCGGTATTTCCAGGAATCCCGGGAAGATCTGCTCGGCAGCAAGTTCTGGTATCATTTGCCCACGTCGGATCACTCCAAGCTCAAAAAGCATATCGCCCGACTCACGCCGGAAAACCCTGTCGCCGTCATAGAGCATCGCATCGTAGGCCCGACGGGAGAAATCCACTGGCTGAGGTGGACCGATCGAGCCATCTTTGACGAACGGTCCAGGCTCGCGGAATATCAAGGTGTGGGTCTGGACATCACGAATGCCAAGCACGCCGAAATGCTTTCCAAATTACGCGCAGAGAGTATCGATCTCCTCAACAAGATCATCGGCTTGGGCAACAGAGCCCCTCATCTCAATGCGTTGCTGGAAAAATTTCTGGTTTTCACCCTGCGCTTGATGCATTTTGAAGGAGGAGCGATCTGCCTTGCCCAAGACACCGGAAGACCCGTTGAACTGCTTCATCAAAAAGGGCTCCCCGACGCATTTCAGGAAGAGCTGCAGGAGCATCGATGCCAGGCGCAGGTGGAAGCGGTGCGCTTCAGACGGCAGCGACCTCTTTTCTGGGAGGACTGTTCCAGCCAGTTTCCAGTCCTTTCGAAGCGCTGGGGGTTCAAATCGTGCGCCATCCTCCCCCTCTTTTCCAACTCCCGCTACATCGGGACCCTCTACCTCTTCAGTAAAAAGAAACGGACTTTTACTCCCGAAGAGAAAAGAACGTTCCAGACCATCGGCCGGAAAATGGGAAGCGGCATCGCCAAAATGCAGGCCGAGGAAGCTTTGAAGCAGTCGGAAAAGAAGCTTCGCAGCCTTTCCAATCAGCTTCTGACCGCTCAGGAAAGAGAACGCAGCCGGATTTCCAGAGAACTGCATGACGAACTGGGCCAGGCTCTCATGGTTCTGAAGCTGCAGCTGAAGCTGGTGGAAAAGCAATTGCTCCAGGACCAGCAGAGCCTGAGAAGCGGCTGCCAGAGCAGCATTCGGTCTGTCGATGAAATCATTGAAAAAGTGAGGCGGCTCTCCCGTGACCTCAGCCCATCCATTCTGGAAGACCTGGGACTCTCGGCCGCCCTCCGCTGGTTGTTCGACGATTTCAGCAAGCGCCTCCATGTGCAATGCGTCCTGGAAATGGACCCCTTCAAAGAATCCTTTTCAAAAGAAATGAAAATTGCCATCTACCGTATTTTCCAGGAATCTTTGACAAACATCGCCAAGCATGCCCATGCGAACACCGTGTGGATTAGCATCACAGAGAAGGACGGTTGTTTCCTTTGCACCATCGAAGACAATGGACAAGGGTTCGATTTAGAAAATCATTTGCAGAAACGGGCCACTGAGAAGGGCATGGGCATTTCAGCCATGGACCAACGCGCGCGCATGCTGGGAGGATCACTGGATATCTGGAGCAAAGAGGGAAAAGGCACCCGCATCATCCTCCGCATCCCCATAGACGAGAAAGGAGATGGATGATGAATCCCTATCTCATTGTCCTGGCCGACGACCATATGATGTTTCGACAGGGAGTGCGCCGCATCCTTGAAGAAATTCCCGCGTTCAGGGTCACGGGAGAAGTGAAGGATGGTCTCGAGCTTTTGAGGCTGCTCCACACGGCACCGCCTCACCTGGTGATCCTCGATATTTCCATGCCCAATCTGCGAGGGATCGAAGCGACGCGGGAGATCAAGAAGAGTCATCCGGACATGAAGGTGCTCATCCTCACCATGCACAAGGATAAGGAATACCTCTATCATGCCCTGGGTGCAGGTGCCGATGGCTACATTTTGAAAGAAGATGCGGATGACGAGCTGGTGGCGGCCATTGAAAGCATTCGCCAGGGGAACGTCTACATCTCCTCATTGCTTTCGAGCCAGGTGTCTCAGTTGATTGTGCAATCCTCCCGGAGCACCTCGCCCACTGCGGAAGATTTGTCAAAAACGGAGCCCTTGAGCAACCGGGAACGGGAGGTGCTGAAGCTCATCGCCGAAGCGAAATCGAGCAAGGAAATCGCCGATCTCCTGTGCATCAGCATTCGAACGGTGCAGCATCATCGGTCCAATATCATGAAGAAGTTGGACATTAAGAAGAGCACCGACCTGGTGAAATACGCCATTCGAAAGGGCTATGTATCCATCAGCCTGTGAGGGGAGCTTGAAAGCGGGCGTTCTCCCGTCCGTGACGTAGGTATTTGTACCTATGTAAATTTAGGCATCTTGATCCATTTTCTTTTCGCTGGGATTCTGTAAACTGCAATCAGATTCCTTCCCCACCATTCCCTGACAGCAGAGGGGCCGGCCTCCCGCCAAAGCAAATCCGGACCCCTCTGTTTCCAATCTCAAGCCTCCCAACAGCCGATTCAGTAAAGAACCGCCTGCCCGGCGTGCGCGATGGACCCATTTTTCGGGTAATCCTGTGTGAATGATGCCCCGGGGCTTCATGATACCGCGCTGGCCTTGGGGAGCACGGCAGCGGACGGGATTCCCACCCGAAGGTCGCTCCTGGACTCCCGCCGCAGCTCAGCCAATGGGGCTGAAAGTATTGCCGGTCTATGATTGGTCGCGATTCACTCAAATCAGGAAGTGTCGTGAAGCCCTATTTGACAGCCTCGTAAAGGCGCAGAGGAGGGATGTTCATAATTTCATATTTGGTATCGACCCTGGAGAAAACTCGGTCCAGGTGAATCTTCAGATGGTGGTCCATTTGAAAGCAGGTTTGATACACCAGGAATTTTCCCCCTCTTTTGAGGGCGCGGTGCGTGTTGTAGAGAATTTTGTTTTTCAGATCGTCCTTGATCATGATGAAAGGAATTCCGGAAATGATGTAATCCGCCTGGGATTCCTTGCAGGACCGCAGCGTTTCCAAAACATTTTCGGCACTGTCGTTTACGATAATGACCCGGGGGTCATGAATTTTTTCTTTCAGGATGCAGCCAAAATTTTTGTTCCGTTCAATCAAGATGAGGCGGGAATCGTCCCGCATTTTCTTCAAAAGGTAATGGGAAAAAACCCCGGTCCCTGGTCCGTACTCGACGATCAAGTTGGTGCAATCGAAATCGATCTTACTGCAGACCCGCTTCACTCCAATGTTGGAAGTGGGCGTGATGGAGGCGATATTTTTATCTTTAATGAAATTCTTTAGATACGTGATTGTGTCCATTTGAACTGCTCCCGAATAGTGAATGGCCCTTCCTGGATTCAACGTCGTACTCACCGGAGTACCCCGCAAATTTTTCTGTACTTGCGCTACCCCGCCAGTGCTTCGTTCCCATACCTCAGTACACTTCCACAAAATAAGATGCCCATTCCGCCCCTCGTCATGCCGGCAGTTTTAAGCCGGCATCCGGTTCCTTTCTGTGGATGTTGGATGAAGGACTGCCGGAACGACGACTCGAGTGGTGGACACTCTGATGTGGTGAGCTGTACTCAGCTATGTTCCACAAAACGGCTCAAGGTGGATAAGGCGAAAGAAACCTGCCCGAGTCGTGAATAACTCCATGTTTAATATATATTTTCATCATTTGCACTCAAAATCTCCACCCATCGTCATCCTTCGCCGCCATCGCCCCAAAAATTTCTCGTAACAAGGCGTCCGCCGGCTGGTTTGGCACAGCCGATGGGGGGCTGTCATTTTCTGAGCAACTCAACGGCGGCTTTTATAGCAGATTTTCACGCTTGTGGGTACTCAAGTTTTCATGGGATTTCCCTGCCCTGTCGAGCACCATGCGGCTGGTGTCCTGTCTGGACGGAGGCTCAGCGATGGAGAGCAAACCTGTCGTTGAGTCATCGTCATACGAGTTGCCGCTGCCGGGGAATTTTGGTAGAGAGTCTCCCCAAGGAGAATCCCATGATAGAAGCTCGATGGCGCATTCTAGACAAGACAAAACCGGCAGGCGTGCAGGACGTGCTGGAGGTGCTGCTCCGGAACCGGAACGTCGGAGACACCTTCCTCAACGGCACTCTCAAGGACCTCCAACCCTATCTCACGGTTTGCGGCATGAATGAGGGCGCCGAGCTCATGGCCGGCCACCTTTCCCGCGGGAACAAAATCGTTCTGGTGGGAGATTATGATTGTGACGGCATCACATCCCTGGCCCAGATGTCACTTTTTCTCAATGATATTGGCTACAGCAACTACGACGTCGTCATCCCCAGGCGCTCGGAAGGCTATGGCATTCCAAAAGATATTGCAGGAATATCGCCCGATGCCCGGCTCCTGGTGGCCATGGATTGCGGGACGCTGGATGTGGGGCCGGTAGGGGAAATGCGCGCGATGGGAGCCGATTGCATTGTCATCGACCATCATGAAGTTCCGTCTCAGGGAGTCGCGGCGGCATCGGTTTTGATCAACCCCAAGCAGCCCTCCTGCCCTTCCCGCTTCAAGGAATTCTGCTCTTCGGGGCTGACGCTCCTCTTCCTGACTAGGCTGCGCAAGGTCCTTCCACCAAAATTCACCGCACCCTCCCTGGGGGGGAAGTATCTCGTCCTGGCTGCCATTGGAACAGTCGCAGACATGGTTCCCCTGGTGGAAGGCAACCGGATTCTCGCTCGCAGCGGGTTGGCCAGCATCAACGCGAGGACTTACGCCGCCGTTCTGAAGCTTGCGGATCTTGCCGGGCTTTCCGGAAAAAAAAGACTTTCCGCAGGGCACCTGGGATTTTACATTGGGCCACGAATCAACGCGGCCGGGCGCATGGCGGACGCTCGCACGGCTTTCGATCTGCTCGTCGAGGACGATCCGGACCAAATCCTGAGGCTGGCGCAGGAGTTGAACCGTCTCAACGCGGGCAGGCAGCAGGAAGAAGATGCGATCCTGTCTCAAATCCGCAGGCAATTGGCAGCAAAACCCGCGGAGGGGCGCACTTTGGTCGTGGGAGATCAAGACTGGTCGCCGGGGGTCATCGGCATCGTCGCTTCGCGGATTCAGCAGGAATTGCACTATGGACCGACCATCGTGTTTTCGGTGGATGAAGAGGCGGGCCTGGCCCGGGGCTCGGCCAGGAGCGTCCCCGGCTATGATCTCTATGCCGCCCTTGCAGCGTGTGACCCCTATCTCATGAAATGGGGCGGACACAAAATGGCTGCAGGCATGACCGTCACGTTGGAACAGATGGATGCCTTCAAAGCCCGGTTTGAAGAAGTGGCACAGGGCCATTCCCCCGAAGTCTTTATCCCCAAAGCCCGCGTAGACCTGGAACTCGAGCTGGATCTGGTCTCCACGGAGCTCCTGGACGCTCTGAATCAGTTGGAGCCCCACGGACTGGGGAATCCCACGCCCACCTTCGCCGCCCGCAGGGTCCCGGTGACTCTCAAAAAGGCCTTCGGAAGGGAGCAAAAGCACCTGCGATTAGTCGTGGACAATCGCATCGAGGGCATATTTTGGAGAGGGGCGCCCTCCTGCAGCGAGCGCATGTGGAAGGAGCAGCCCCTCCTGGATGTGGTGTTTCAGGTGGAATGGGACGATTATTCGGGCAAACCCGTCCTCAATATCAAGGCCATGGGCGACTTGTTCAGAGAGTAGCGCCATCGACGCGCCAACCCGGGGGCATCAAGGGGTTTCATCGCGTGGAAGCCCCAGGATAGTGCGCAGGACATCCTCCTTTCCGATGACCCCCACCAGCTTCCCGCCATCCAGGACCGGAAGCGTGTGGTATTTTTTCTCCACCATGAGCGTTGCAATCTCTGTGAGCTCCGTTTCAGGCGTGACGGTGACCGGGTCTGTGACCATGGCCTGTCCCACCGTCGTGGCTGTTATTTTGCGGATCTCCTGCTCGAAGTTTTTGGGGGCGCGAAGCGGGATCAAACCATCCAGCAGGTTGAAAAGAGACGGCAGAGCGATCTTCTTCTGCTGCATCACCAGATCGCTTTGACAGATGAGCCCCACGAGACGACCGCCGCTGTCCAGGACGGGAAGCCCGTTGACTCGCTTGTCCAGCAGGATTTTGGTGGCCTGAGTGATTTCCGTGTCGGGCGACACGGTGATGAGATCCGTGGTCATGATGTCCTTGGCCTTGAGCATACGGCGACTCTCCTGATGATCGTTTTTGGTCTTCGTGGCTCTCATGATCCCACACGGGATAATCGTAACCACGGGATTGATGTCGACTGCAAACCAGATGGTTCTCTTTATTGCAAATACGCAGCAAAGGCAAGGGGACCGCTGGGGGAAATCCGGGTCCGACCGAGCCCTGCCCCGTCACCGCATCAGCCGCCGCCCCAGAGGCCCTGCTTTCATGAGGAAGGGCCGGACAAGGACGGGCGTGAAATAGCTGGAAAGAAGAGCGAAGAGCAGGCCAAAACAGAGGCCGCTCGCGGCGATGATGCAAAAAGAGACCAGATAAGGCGGATACGCACCGCCCATGGGCTGCAGGCGCACGAGGAGCAAAGCCGGCAAGGCAGCCACGATCGAAAGTGTGAAGATCTTGAGCTGTCCGAGAGCCAGCCCCGCAAAGGTTTCGCCGCCGAAGCGAACCCTCCACCAGAGGGCCAGAACGCCCGTGTAGATTCCCATGGAGAGAGCGCTGGCCACGGCCACGCCGGTGGCGTCCATCCATTGGGTGAAATAGTAGAATAAAGGAAGAGAAGCCAATGTGGTGAGCGTCCCCAGGACGGCGGGGGTGATGGTGTCCTGACGTGCATAAAAGGCCCGCCCGATGATCTGCTGTATTCCCCAGCAGGAGACGGCGAGAAGGGAGATCTGGAGCAGTCCGGCGGTCTGCAGCGTATCCGCCTGGCTGAAGTGGCCCTGCTGAAAAATGAGCGTGATGGTCGGTTCCGCAATCACCATCATCCAGATGGAAAGAGGAATCAGCAGGGTCAGAACACTTTGGAGGGCGGTATTCAGAGTCTGGTGAAAGCGTGAATATTCCTCGCGGGCCACCAGTTCGGCCAGGAAGGGATAGGAAGCCACGCCGGCCGCCTGGGCCACCACACCCACGGGAACGAGCATGATGCGCCGGGCATAATTGAGCCAGCTGATGGCCCCCGTGCCGGCCAATGACCCGAAAATCCTCACCAGTTGCTCATCGAGGACCACAATGGATTGTCCCAGCATGAGGGGGAGGGCCAGGAGCACAAATTTCCGGAACCCCTTGTGGCGCAGAGAAAAGAAGAGACGGATTCCTTCTCCGTACTTCAAGGCGACATAAGGGAGGAGGAGATTTCCCAGCACGGCACCGGCCAGAACGCCCCAGCAAAATCCCTCCATGCCCCTCTTCCGAAGAAGTGTCCCGCCCAGGATGATGAGGAAATTGTAGACCAGCGGAGTCAGGGCCGGTACAAAAAACTGCTTTCTCAGGTAGAGAACCGCTGTGAAGCACGAGCCCAAAAGAAAGCAGACCTGGGCCGGCATGACAATGCGCAGGAAGAGCACCAGCCGAGGCAAAGATGATGCGTCCACACCGGGAGCTGCAATTCGCGCCAGGTACGGCGCGAGGAGCATGGCCAAAGCCGTCAGAGGCGTAATGACGAGGGCGATCCAGGTGAATACCGTGGAGAAAAAGCGCCAGCCTTCTTCCTCGCTCTCCTCGAAATAGACGGCAAGGAGGGGAATGAGGGTTATGGAAAAATAGGCCCCAGCCAGCAGGTAATTGATGAAATCCGGAATGACAAAAGCCGCAAAATAGATGTCCGACTCACGGGTCGCCCCAAAGAGGAACGAAATGACTTTGTCGCGAATCAAGCCCATGAAACGGGAGAGCAGTACGCTCATCCCCATGATGAGTGCGGCCCACCCCATCTGCTGACGGCGGATGAAGAAAGACATAATGGGGTCCTCGATCTTTGCATTGCGAAAAAATCCGTTCTCTTTGTATGTATACTCGATGAAGTTGAGACCCTCCGGATTGATGACTTTTGGGTTTTTGTAGGAACGGCATCCTGCAACGATTTTGAACCAATCGCGGCAGGATGCCGCTCCTACAAAAAGAAAGCTTTCAGTCCTTAACGAGTATATTTCAAACCAGACTGACTTATTCCCCAATTTCAGAAGATGTTCAAGTTTTTCTTCTTGCCACCCAAAGCAAACTTTGCTACATA
>DAIQOB010000007.1:0-20063 GCA_036788075.1 Syntrophobacteraceae bacterium | reverse complement strand
GACGAGGAAGGCCTCAAAGGCTATCTGGGGGTCCATGAGTTGGCAGGTGAAACGGGGTACGCGCCCCTTGAACGCAAAACAGCGCGACCGACTCTGGATGTCAATGGAATCTGGGGGGGGTTCTCAGGGGAGGGCGCCAAAACCATCATCCCTGCCAAGGCCGGAGCAAAAGTGAGCATGCGGCTGGTCCCGAATCAAAATTTCCGGAAGATCAACAGACTCTTCAGGGAGTTTATTGAATCCATCACGCCTGCAGGCGTCACTTTGAAGATCAAAGAATTGCATGGTGCGGATCCGGTTCTCGTCTCACGAGATCGAGTCCACGTGCAGGCCGCCGCCAAAGCCATCGAAAAAGGCTTCGGCCGGGCCCCGGTCTTCATCCGTGAAGGGGGGTCCATTCCCATCGTCAACCTCCTGAAGGAAGTATTGGGGATAGAAAGTATTCTCCTGCTGGGATGGGGCAGCCCCGATGACGGGGCTCATTCCCCCAATGAACGCTTTCTCCTGGATGATTTCCACCGCGGCATCCGTTCGGTGGCCGCCCTCCTCTATGAGCTGTCTCCGTCATGAAAAACTGACTGAACAATGGCCCTCCGCGTAAAACGCAGGGGCCATTGTTCAGCAACTGACGCGCTCTGTTTACTTCTGGACTTTTTTCTTCAGGAAGTATCCATCCTTATCGATGACGTCCCGTAGAAGCCTCAGATCTTCTTCTGTGGGCTCGGCCATTTCCTTTAGTACGGGCGGAATGATCAATTCGAAGCTCACCTTGTCCTGGATATCCTTGGCTGTGAGACCGGGCTTCACTTCCAAAAGCATCATGCGGCGGGTCTTTTCGTCAAAACCGAACAGCGCCTGGTTCGTGATGACCCGATAGGGGCCGGATCCCATGACGCCTGCCTTTTCCCTGTAGTCGGGAGAGCCATCGCCATAGCCGATGCTCGTCAGGAAATCCACCTGATTGACGAAGCGTCTCTTCTCCAGGGCCATGATGGCAATGGTCTTTTCACAGTTGGCGGCCATCGCCCCCGCGCCGCCGCTGCCTGGAAAGCGAATGGAAGGCTTGTTGTAATCCGGGCCCTCCATGGTGGAGCAGATGTTTCCGTGCATATCGATCTGGGCACCACCGATGAAGGCATAATCCGAATATCCCCGCTGGGTCATTTCAAAAGCGGCGCACAAACCCTTCAGAAAAAGGGCCTTGCGCGCCGCGCGCGTGTCCCCCACCGACAGCGGCATCCCCATGTCCAGCAGGGGAGCCAGTGAACCGGCTTCATAAATCATAAATAGATTGGGAGCGTGTGTGAGCTGGGCGTGCATTGCGGCCAAAATCGGCAAGCCTGTACCTACGAAAACGATCTTTTCGTCTTCAAGAATGCGTGAGCCAGTGTAGGCGATCATTTCCATATCACTATATTCTGGCATTCTATTACCCCCTTAAGCTGAGTCATTGAATCGAACAACATCAAGATGGATTGCGTCAGATAATGATAGGCTGGCCTTCATCCATCTTCCGCAGATGCTTCAATGTTTTGTACCCTATCTTGTCGAGGTAGTCGTCGAAGGTTTCACATCCAAAAACGTATTCCTCGTAGTACTTCTCAAGGGGTTCCTTGTTACCCGTCTTCCTGAATTCATCGCCCAGGCTGCGGAAATATTTGATGTGCTCCATGTCGAACCAGTAGTGCCCATAGCATGCCCCGGGATAACTGGCAAAGGGCTGCTCCACCACTGCGTCCACGGCCGGATAGGGAATTTCCGTCAGGTTGGGGTATTTCCTGATGGAATCGGTCGGAATGATTTGTTCTGTCGTCAAGAGGGTATGATTCGAGGCCATGGCGATTTCAGGACAGGTACAAAGGGCCCCGAACAACCTGGCATTCCCATACATGTCGCTGGCTGTAGCGTTCACAATGCCCAGATCCGGATGGCAGGCGGGCACGACGTAAATGTTCTTCTTGGTGAAGGGACACTCAATCATTTTCCCCCGGTTCACCAGTTCCATGTCCGACCCACCGTGGTCGCGGATGGGAATGAAGGGAATTCCCATGGCTGCAGCCTTGAATCGTACGGACATGCCGTAATTGGTGTAGTCGTCGACCTCGATGATGCCATTGGTGGTGAGGTAACGGAAAAGGGGTGCGATTCCAATGATTTCATATCCCCACCAGGCCATTTCCACGCGTTTTATGGAAACCCGGTCGGGGTCCACGATCATGGCACCGGCCAGCAGCTCCGTACAGATGGAGTTGGACTGCATGGAAATGGTGAGGTCGGTGACTCCCTTGCGAATGATCTCGTGTACTGCGGCCACGGGAACGCGGGTGTTCACAAAGCCCCCGATCCCCAGGTTCATTCCATTTTTGACGTACTTGGCCACAGCCTCCTTCAGTGTCGTTCTCTTGTCACGAAGCCCATGGGACTTGTTGACAACGATCTTCCTGGATTCATCGGGGGTGGGTCCCCAATATTCGAAGGGCTTCTCTTTATATTTGAGCTTGGAAACTTCCTTGATCTTAGAGCTGACTGTGTTTAGCAATTTTGTCCTCCTTTTGAAACAACCTCTGAAAAAGAAGCGTTTTCATAAATGGAGCGTTTGCACCTGTCCCTCTTGAGAATGGGAAGTTGCGACCACGGCCTTCATTGGAAATCAGTCGATAAGCCTATCCCCTCCTTTCCAACAGTTCTAGAGAGATAGAAATCCGGCTGGATCACTGACACGTTACGAAATCTGAAATTGTCTTTTGAATCAGTAAATGGGATGTGATGTTGTCTAAGAAAACGCTGATGTCTCTGTAGCCGCCGTCAGGCCGTATCGGGAACACTTTCGTCAGCTGGAAGAGCAGTGAAATGGAGCCGGGAGCAACCTGTTCCTGTTTTGTCGATGAATACAGCCACCCTGAAGCTGCAAACCCTTGGAAAAATCAAGATCTTTAACGGCAAATTTTTACTACCATGACGCAGATTCCAATGTCAACGGCATTTTTGGAAATGGAAACTAAGTCTTCTCTTGTCAAATGCATTCAGGAATAGTATCAAACGTTTTCAACTCGATCTCCAAGCCCGGGACCAGCAACCGGTATTTCTCTGGGCTGGCGCCTCCTGGCTTCACCAAGGGGTGACGTGGAAAATCAGCGATGGAAGCGATGTGGTTACAGTGACATGTGAGATTCGGGAAATGGGTAGGAATGCATGTTCAACTCAAATGTTCTTCAACGAGGGGATTGAATGATGAGCGACAGATCAAAACGAATCACACTGAAGGAAGCAGCCGAAATTGTTAAGGACGGCACTATTTTGACCTTCTCCGGTTTTACTATCTGGCGGAGGCCTATGGCCCTGGTTTATGAATTGATCCGCCAGAAACGCCGGGACCTGCACCTCATCGAAGTCAACAGTGGGCCCCACTCGGAGTTCCTCATCGGAGCCGGTTGTGTCAAAATCTGGGAGTCCTGCTGGATCGGCCACGAGCTTTACGGAAAATATGGTGCCAATCTGGCGCGTAAGGTCAAAGAAAAAGAAATCATCTACGAAGATTACAGTCATGCGGAAATGGGGTTTCGCTTCCTGGCTGCAGCATCCGGCATGCCTTTCATTGCCTGCCAGACCTCCCTTGGGACGGACATCCACAATCCCGAATACGATATGATGGGACGGGCGGGCCTTCGGAACGGCTCGAATCCCAAGATTCCCAAAAAGAAGTACGAATGGACTGAAGACATGTTCTTTGGTGAAGGCCGTCAAACACTCCTTCCTGCGGCAAAAGCCGATATAGCGGTTCTCTCGGTGCAGCAGGTGGGTGAAGATGGTACCGTGAGAATCGGTGGGCAGTATTTCACCGATCCGGAAGTGTGCCGAGCCGCAGACATCACCATCGTCGTTGCGGAAGAAATCGTTCCTGAAGAAAAGCTGCGCCACCAGGCGCAACTGAACAATATCCCCGGCTTCCAGGTCGATTACATCGTCGAGTGTCCTTATGGGGCACACCCCACGGGCATGTTCGCTTACTACGATGTAGACGGGGACTATCTGCGCAATTTCTATGCAACCACCCGGACTCAGGAAGGCTTTGACGCCTTTGCCAAGGAATGGATCCATGGCCTGGATCACGATGCGTACCTCACCAAGTTGGGAATTCCACGATTGCTCACTCTGCAGGCAAGCAGAGCACTGAACTTCAGCACCAGAATCAAAAGGGGGGCCAAATAATGTCTGAAAAAGATTTCGCCAAAGCCGGAGATTTTACCTTAGCCGATTTGATGACCGTAGCCGCCGCCCGTGAAGTAAATGATCACGAAGTGGTCTTCGCAGGCACGGGTATGCCGATGGTGGCCATCATGTTGGCTCAAAAGACACATGCCCCCAATCTGAAGCTGATTTTCGAAGCGGGAACCTTCGACGGCCGTCCCGATGTGCTGCCCACCTCCGTTGGAGATCCCCGATGCGAAGACGGCGCATCGAGAGCTTCCGGCCTGGTGGAAGCATTTTCCATCGCCCAGAGAGGCTACGTCGACCTGGGATTCCTCGGGGGAGCTGAAGTCGACGAATACGGCAACGTCAACACGACGGTCATCGGTGACTATCTCAACCCGGATCTCCGCCTGACGGGAAGCGGCGGCAACCCGGACATCAACTCCTTTGCCAAACGCACCGTCTTCATCATGGTGCACGAGCCCCGCCGTTTCACCAAAAACGTCAGCTATATCACCAGCCCGGGCTGGCGCGTGAAGAAATGGCCCTCTGGCGAGTTCATCAGCCGGAAGGAGCTGTATGGCGGTGCATATCGCGGCGGCCCCTCCGCGGTCATCAGCACCGCAGGAGTATTCAGGTTCAACGAAGACACGGGCCGCATGTATCTCGACACCTACCATCCCGGCAAGACTCCCGAGGAAATCAAGGGAATGTGCCAGTTCGACCTGGACATTTCACGGGTCAGCGGGGAGACTCCCCTTCCCACGTATGATCAGCTCAGGATCATCCACGAAGTGCTGGACCCTGAAGAAATCTTCCTGCCGAAGGTGAAGAAAGCCTAGGTCGGACCGGCGAAAGTTTTCACTCCACACACTGAAGGGGGTGGACGGAGAGTGTTTGACCCGTCCACCCTTTTGCAACGGTCAGGACGTTTTGTCGCGTCCCGCCCCGGACCTGCCCTCATCTTCCAACTTCGCGAATGCGCCTTGGGGCGGCCTCTGATTGCCAAGCCTTCTTCTCCGCCCTGCCCCAACGACTCCCGTCTCCATTTTACGGTATCGACCGGCACCTATTCCAAGATGTGCTTATGCGCTTGGTCTGCAGGCTGGTAATGAAAAACGGTGCATTATAAAAGGAGAGAGAGGGCGGATGACCGAGCCACTTGGGAGGGGTGCTGCAGTCTCCGGGTCCTCTCTCTATAGAAGAAGTTAAGGTATGGGTTAGCTGTCGATGCCCAACCCTCTGGAATGCATTTAAGCACAGCCGGCTTGTCCATGTCTATCAGGAGATTCCTGATTTTCATCCTTTTCTGACACAATAGTTTTGAAGTCGTCCAACCCTTGAAGGGAGCGATTTTTCCCGCTAGATCCTCTGGACACAGGCAGTTTTTCCTTGATGTTTTGTCTTTAAAATGCTATTCAGGCTTTCGCTGGTGAGCACAGAGATCTGAAATCCATGTGGTGGGTGTAGCTCAATTGGTTAGAGCACTGGGTTGTGGCCCCAGAGGCTGTCGGTTCAAGTCCGATCACTCACCCCACCCGCACGAGACAACTCGATCATTTTTTAAGGACCGCTTCGGCGGTCTTTTTCTTTTTCCACATATGAATTTTTTTTACCGAATCTGCCCGTTTATCACGATTTCATAGAGCCGAAGGGTATTTGACCGGCTCGATCTTCTTAACCGCGCTGGAGTTTACCTGGAAGTTTCATGAAATCCTTTTGTTTGAAAAGCGACTGGGAGGCTACGGGAGATCAGCCCCAAGCCATCGAAAAGCTCGTGGCAGGCATCCGGAATGGAGCTCGGGAGCAGACCCTGCTGGGGGTGACCGGTTCCGGAAAGACCTACACCATGGCGCATGTCATCGCACAGGTACAGAAGCCGACACTGGTCATGGCCCCCAACAAAACCCTGGCTGCACAGCTCTACGGAGAGTTCAAAGCTTTTTTTCCGGACAACGCGGTGGAATACTTTGTTTCGTATTACGACTACTACCAGCCCGAAGCTTATCTGCCTCAAACCGACACCTACATTGCCAAAGACGCGTCCATCAACGAAACCATCGACAAAATGCGCCACTCCGCCACACGCTCCCTCCTGGAGCGGCGGGATGTCGTCATCGTCGCCAGTGTGTCGTGCATCTACGGTCTGGGATCTCCCGAGACCTACCGGGAAATGTTGCTGCAGCTCCATACGGGAATGGAAATTCCGCGGGAGCACGTCCTGCGAAAGCTCGTTCAAATTCAGTACGAGCGCAATGATGTGGATTTCCATCGGGGCACGTTTCGAGTCCGGGGGGATGTTCTGGAAATCTTTCCGGCCCACGAAGAAGATCGAGCCCTGAGGATTGAATTTTTCGGCGACGAGATCGACAGTATCAAGGAAGTAGACCCTCTGACAGGGAGAAGACTTCAAATATTGGACAGGGTGACGGTTTACCCGGGGACCCATTATGTCACCGATCGGAAAAACCTGGAACAGTCCATTGAGGCCATCCGGACAGAGCTCTCCCAAGCCCTCGATGAATTCTACCGGCAGGGAAAGCTCCTGGAGGCACAGCGCCTTGAAGAGCGCACCCGGATGGACATGGAGATGCTCCTGGAACTGGGATATTGCACGGGAATTGAAAACTATTCCAGGTTCCTGGACGGGAGGCAACCCGGTGAGCCACCCCCTACCCTTTTTTCCTATTTCCCTGACGATTGGCTGCTCTTCATCGACGAAAGCCACATCACGGTCCCGCAGGTCCGCGGCATGTACCGCGGCGACCGGGCACGCAAAGAAACCCTGGTGAAGTTCGGATTCAGGCTGCCTTCCGCTTTGGACAATCGTCCCCTGGCCTTCGAGGAATTCGAAAAGAAAATCCATCAGGTGATTTACGTTTCCGCCACGCCGGGGCCCTATGAGCTTTCACGCACTGTCGGGCACGTGGCGGAGCAGATTATCCGTCCCACCGGCCTCATGGACCCAAAAATCGAAGTGCGTCCTGCCGACTTCCAGGTGGACAATCTCATTGGGGAAATCCGCAAGCACGTGGAATCCGGACACCGCGTCCTGGTGACAACCCTCACCAAGCGGATGGCGGAGGACCTCACCGAGTACCTGGTGGACCTGAACCTGCGAGTCCGTTACATGCATTCGGACATCAACACCATCGAACGCATCGAAACCGTGCGTGACCTCCGATTGGGCGAATACGACGTCCTGGTGGGAATCAATTTACTGAGAGAGGGACTCGACATTCCGGAAGTTTCGCTGGTGGCGGTCCTGGATGCCGACAACGAGGGATTCCTCCGTTCTGAGCGCTCCCTCATCCAGACAGCAGGCAGGGCGGCAAGAAACGTAGATGGAATGGTGATCCTTTATGGGAACCGCATCACGGAGTCCATGCGCCGGGCCATCGAAGAGACGGAGCGCCGACGCCAGATCCAGCTGGCCTATAACCGGGAGCATCACATCGAACCTCAAACCATCCGGAAGGACATCCAGGACATCATGGCCGAATTCCGGGCACCCGACATGGTTCCTTCCGATGAGTGGATTCTGGAAGAGTCTCAAGAACTTCTGAAAGCAGCAGGCTCGGAAAATTCCATAGACAAGCGGATCGATGGGCTGGAAAAATCCATGAAGGAGGCTGCAGCACTGCTGGAATTCGAAAAGGCTGCAGCCCTCAGGGACGAAATCGGGCGACTACGCCAACTGCAATTGCTGACTCAAGGGTAGTTGCGTTGCCGCACTGCCCTACCCTGTTCAACTGATCAAAGCTCCGAATTGCACTTCGTATCTCCGGCAGAAGCTGGCCCACCTGAGGAAATGCTCCTGGGTGCCATACTGTTCGACGGCATAGGCGGCGGAGACTGCTCCCATCTGGCAGGAGATTTCCCAGGGCACCTCGAGGCAGAGGCCTTTCAGGAGCCCTGCTCTGAAGGCGTCTCCTGCACCGGTGGGATCCAGGACTTCATGGACGGGGATCGCGGGAATGAAGGTTTTCTCCCCCTGCTGATCCAGGATGCAGCCTTCAGGGCCACGGGTGGTGATGACAGTCTGAACATGTTTGTAGAGAGTTTTGAGGTTCCAGCCCGTCATCTGCAGAAAAAGCGAAAGCTCGTAATCATTGGAGATGAAGCAGAGCGCTCCGTTCACGGCATCTCTCAGCTCACTGCCCTGCCATATATTGAGGCTCTGTCCCGGATCGAAGAAAAACGGCTTGCCGGTGCTTCGAGCAAGTTCTGCAAAAGACATCATGTCTGTCTTGTTGCCCGGACCGATGAAGACGATGGCCTCTTTTTCTATTTCCGCCAGGGGAGGCAGATCGGCTTCAAAGCCCATGGCTCCCGGGTTGAAAGCGGTGATCTGATTGTCATCCAGGTCTGTGGTGATGTAGGCCCCGGCAGTGAAGACACCCGGTACTTTTTTGATCCAGTCCAGCGGCAATTGATTCTTCCGCAGCCACTGCTCATAGCGGTCAAAATCTTCCCCTGCCGTGCCGACAATGTAGGGTTTTTCTTCCAGCAGTGAAAGGGTATAGGCAATATTGCCGGCCGTGCCTCCAAATTTTTCCACCAGTCCACTGATATTGAAACACACGTTCAGAACGTGAATTTTGTCAGGGAGAATATGGTCTGCAAAATGCCCGGGGAAATCCATGATTCGGTCGTAAGCTAAGGAGCCTGAGATGTAAATCCGCATATTTTCTTCTCCCTGAATGATTGAGGATCTCTGTACTATTGAGTTGAAATCTTCTATACTCGAAAGCATCAACGAGGGTAAAGTTAAAAAAGGATATGACAGATGAAGCTGAGAAGTGTCCAAGGGAAGCTCTACGGCATGGCGGTGGTTGTCCTTTTTTCACTGTTGCTGACAGTCGCCGCAGTGTGGGCAGGGTCCATGCGCATCAACATGAAGGATGGCACATTCGTTGATGTTCCTTACTACTGGGAAGAAAATGACGAACTTCGATTTGAAATCGCAGGGGGAGAAGCCGGGGTGCCAAAGTCTCAGGTGACTTCGGTGCAGGAGATCGTTGCATCCAAGGAGTTCGACCCCGAGGCTCTTCTGGAAACCCCCAAAACAGAATCCCAAATCAACCAGGACAAGGCCCTCCAGGAAATCATCAACGCCAAAAACCCATCTGAAAGCAAAGGGGAAAAGCTTCCTCCCGAGGAGAGCCTTCGGCTTTTGAAAATGGCCGGGGGGGACGCCAGGGGGAACGCTCGTTCCAATGAGCGCATCCATGGTCCGGTCTACACGATAGAAGGTGATTTTGCCGAGCTGGTAAAAAAAGATGGGAACAATCTCACTCTCGTCATCCGGTACATCGTCAGCAGTCGTACAAGCCTCCAGGGGCATGCCATCAACCTGATTCTCTATGACTCCGAAGGCAGCGTCCTTCAGACGAAACCCTGTGAAATCCAGGAACTGGACATAGATTCAAAAACCAAAAAGGCCTTGGGACTCCAGGGAAGCCTCTATTCCGTCATGGCCAGCATCAAGCCTGAAACGAAAATCAAGCGGTACGAGATTTCTTCCCTTCAGAGGTAAGATGGGCTTTGCGTCTCTGACGCCATGGAATATTCGACGGCGATTGTGGGCCGAGGCTCCCATCAAGACTCGGCCCTTGTCATTTGGAAGGAGAAGTGTCAGACTCGCCCTCGCTGGAACGGCAATGACGCAGGAAAACCACCGTGGCCCCCCACCCTCCGCGCAAAGCGTCAGCCTGGCGGAATCCCAGAACCAATGGATGCTTCCGTAAAATGGATTGTACCCTCTGCCGGAGCACCCCGCTCCCCTTTCCGTGGATGACGAGCACCTCCTCAAAGCCCTTGTTGCAGGCACCTTCCAGGTAGTCGTCCAACAGATCCCTGACCTCCGCCGGTCGAAATGTATGCAAGTCCAGGGTGCCCTCTATGGGAATCACGATGGGTTCCCGGGGTCCTTCTGCCTCTTCGTCATTCATTCGCCCCTCCCAGAACCTTCCAGATGACCTCTGCGCACACCGCCGCTCCCTCATCATCGACCCCGACATGGCGGACAGGCAGGGCTTCCAGATTTCTCAGGGCGGTTTCCCACGCCCCCGAATAGAGATCTGCCGAAGGCAAATAGACGGTGGAAAGGTGTCGGTTCATTTCCTGAACCAGGATTTCATATTCGGGGAAAAAGCCCCGATCCGTATAGACCATGGGTGCTCCGGCGACAAGACAATCGGAAACGATACCGTAGCCGGGTTTGGTGATGACCCCATCCATGGCCGCAACGACATCCGTATAAGGAAGTGAAAACGCGTCAAGGGACCGACTATTGGAAAACTCAAAGCTCAGCGGCTTCTTGTAAAAAAACAGGGTATCGGACATGGCTTCGAGGCGCCTCTGCGCCGCGTCATTGAGTCTCAAATCGGCAAAGGCAATGAGGTACGCCTTCTGGTCCGCCTCACACCCCAGGATGCGCCGGGTCTCCTGGCGGGACCGTCGGACTTTGCGGGCCACCAGGGGCACATCCTGCCGCCGGGGGCAGGCGGAACAGTCTCCATGCATGGGCAATTGCAGAAAATGACCGCATTTTTCGTAGCATTCACGAACCCATTCCACCAGGGCATTCCACCGCCCATCCCGCTGGGCGTAAGCCTGGTAGATCCAGTCCCACGTAAAATTGCTCATGCCGAGGGCGGGGATTCCGTACAGCGCTGCAGCCTCAAAGGGCAAAAAGGGAATATCACAGACAATTGCCTGGATCCCTTTTTCGCGGAAAAAGCGGATTTCTTCCTCCACGACACTGTGGCGACGCCCATAAAGATCTGCGAGGGAAGTACGAGTGGCTTCCAGATCAAACTGAAGGCTGTCCTTTTGAACCAGGCCGACATCCACACGTTTTTTCCGCTGGGAAAGCGGCCTGCCGACATTCTCATCCAGTAAAAATTGAGGAAGGTCAGACACGACCAGAATATCCAGATTCTCATGGGAAGCCAGGAGTTGGCGGATCACTTCCAGGGAGCGCACTGCATGCCCGAAGCCATGCGGTGTGATGTAATAGGCCAGAGTATAACGCATCGGTGGTCTCATCATTTTCAAAAGGAAAAAGCATCGTTTGTCGGCACAAGTGTCTGCAGGGAAGGTGCCGCATCACGCCGTTGTCATTTTCCCATAACTCTTGAAGCGATGCATGGTCAAGAAGAGAGAAATATTGTACATTTTTTCAAACGATCGTCCGATTTAAAGAAACTTTTGTGGTGTTGCCCTGCTGAACGCACCGCACATTTTTCGAACTGCAAAGGAAAGCTTTATGCCCCGGAACCGCGTGATCTTTTTTGACCTGGGCCAGACCCTCGTAACAGGCGGCGAGCAGTCTGCGAGACGCATCCTGGGAACGCGGCTCCGCTTGACGGAAAAGGAAACAAAGCAGGTTGGAAAGCTCATCATGACGCATGCAGCCGAGGAACCCTTCCACCTCCTTCCTCCCCTTCAGGCACTGCTCCCGCATCATAATGTCGCCCAATTGTCTGCCGTTCTCGAATCCGTCTGGCAGGAACAGCAGGAGAGTGTCCGGGAAATTCCGGGAGCCATCGAGGTATTGAAACGGCTGCTTGCCGCAGGTTATCGCCTCGGAGTTCTTTCCAACACCTGGCATCCCTTCTACCAGGGGCTCTGTCAAAAATGCCCGGAACTGAACGGACTTTTTCATTACCGTGTCTTGAGCTATCGAAAGGGGATGAAAAAGCCGTCCCCCCACATCTTCCAGGAAGCCCTCATGATGGCGGGCGAAGAACCGTCCTCCTGCTGGATGGTGGGAGACACCTACGAACTGGACATGGAGCCCGCCCTCCAGATGGGGATGCAAACCCTCTGGGTACTCCATCGTCCCGAACTAGAGCGTCCCATCCTGGCGGAGATACTCCAGGGCCGGAAACCCGGTCCCCATTGGGCCGTGGAAAGCCTCGAGGGGGTTTTGGAGTTCTTTCTGGAAAAAAGGTAATAGATTCATGTCGAAGCTCCTGCTCATCATCCTTCTGGGAACAGCCCTCCTGGTGCTTCAAATCACCTGTACGACCTACCTTTTCTTTTGGTATGAAACCGCCAATTCGTCTTACCAAAAAGAACTGGATCATCTTTCACAGGGAAAAACGAGAGCCTGGATCCTAAGAGGTATCTTCTCCAGTTTTTTCAGCCTGCTCCTTGTCGTTCTCCTTTATCCCCTTGGATTTTTGAAGAGGTATCGCCATCCCGATCCCGATCTCACTTGCCGGTTTCCGCCCGTCATCCTGATCCACGGGCTTTACCACAACGCCGGAGCCTGGGTGCTGTACCGTTACTGGTTCAAGGGCGCGGGCTTCAAAAACATTTACACTTTCGATTACAACAGCTGGCAATCCTCTTTTGAAGACTGCCTGGAGGGATTGGTGCACCGGGTCCAGGAAGTGAAGGCTCTCTTTCCCCGGCAAAAGGTCGTCCTGATAGGCCATAGCCTGGGTGGGGTCTTGAGCCGCGCATGCAGCGATTCAGAGGTATGCGGCAAGGACATCCAGGCGGTCGTCACTCTGGGATCCCCCCATAAGGGAAGCAAGCTGGCCGTCCTGGGACTGGGCCCCCTGGCGGAAAGTCTTGTGTATGGAGGGGATTTCATGGAGGAGATGGAACGAACGACTGCCCCTCACCAGAACATTCCGCGCCTTTCCCTCTATTCACCTGTCGACAACATGGTGTTGCCCAACCACGCTCTCGAGACCTCATGCGAGGGATGGATGCATCGGCGCATCGCCCCCATAAGTCATGTGGCCATTCTTTATCATCGACCTACGGCGAAGCTCGTGCTGGAGAACCTCGAAAACATCGTACAGGAGACCGTTGAGACATGAGATACCAACACTTCAAGGATGTATCCTCCCAATTGACTTCAGAAGGGTCCTATGCTAAGAGACGGCGGGATCTTAAGTTGGGGAGAAACCGAGTGACACACCCGAACTCATGTGAGATGACTGTGTTGGACCAGGAATTTATCGTTGCAAACAAGTTGGGTATCCATGCCCGGGTGGCTGCACAGATTGTTAAGGTAGCCAGTCAATTTAAATCTGATATACAGATTTCCAAGAGTGGACATACCGTGAGCGGTAAAAGCATCCTGGACATCATGACGTTGGTCTGCCCCCAAGGGAGCACGGTGCGCATTTCTGCATGCGGCCCCGACGCTTCCGATGCCCTCTATGCCTTAGCCGGCCTTTTCCAGACGAAGTTTGGCGAATCCTGACTGCAGGACGTTACCAGCCGGACTGTTCTTTTTGTATAAAACTCCATCCCGAGCATTTGTTTTTATTAAGGATGTGACTCCCTACGACACCTTCGACTTTCAAAATATGAAGGCCTTTCTTTGGAGCTTTCTTTATTAATCTTCCTTCGGTTACGGGTTCAACACTAAATGGATCAAGGGTCCACTATCGTTCAAGGCATTGGTGTTTCTCCAGGCATTGCTATCGGTAAAGCCCATTTGTTCGAACGCGGGCTTATTCCCATCCCCTATCATAAGCTGCTGGGAAAAGATGCCGTAGACGAGGAATGCAGGCGTTTCAATGCTGCCGTGGACAAGACCGAAGCGGATCTTGAAGCCATCAAGCAGAATATTCATCCCGACTTCAAGGAACACGTCCATGTTCTCGAAGTCCATCAGATGATCCTGCGTGACCGCTCCCTGTACGACGAGACCCTGCGCCTGATCCAGGAAGAAAAATACAATGCTTTGTGGGCCCTCATGCGCGCCCTCGTGAAAGCCCACGAGCTTTTCAGATCCCTGGATGACGAATACATCCGAAGCCGGGTGGCTGACGTGGATGCCGTGGCGGAGCGTGTCCTCAGGAACCTGGCCGGCCAGGAGGAGGAGAACTTCAACAGCATTCGAGAGCGTGTCATCGTTGTCGCCCACGATCTCTCTCCTGCCGATACGGCCCAACTCCAACTGGAGCGCACTCTGGGCCTCGTCACGGACATGGGGGGAAGGACCTCTCACACTTCCATCCTTGCGCGTTCACTGGGCATCCCCGCCGTGGTGGGAACGGAATCCATCACCAACTGTCTGCAGACGGGGGACCTGTTGATTGTCGATGGCACCTCGGGCAAGGTCATCGTCAATCCCTCAGAGGAGCAGATCGGCTTCTACTATGAACGCCAGGAGGAGCTTGAAGAGTACATCAAGGGAATCAGTCGGAAGGCCCATCTCCCGGCCCAGACTCTGGACGAATACCGGGTCGGGGTGGAAGCCAATATCGAATTGATCGAAGAGGTTGTCGGTGTAAAGGACAATGGCGCTGAAGGGATTGGACTGTACCGCACAGAATTCTTCTTCATGAACCGAGTCGATGTTCCTGATGAAGAGACACTGTTTTCCGAATATCGGGAGCTCTCGGAGCTGATGGCGCCACAATGCGTGACCATGAGAACGCTGGATCTGGGTTCGGAAAAACTGGCCACCTGGTATCCCAAACTGCACGAAAACAATCCCGCCCTGGGCCTCCGTTCCATCCGTCTGTGCCTGCACTATCGCGAGCTTTTTAAGACTCAGCTGCGCGCCATACTGCGCGCCACTGCCTTCGCTCGAAATATCCGCCTCATGTTCCCCCTGGTTTCCGGAGTCGGTGAGTTCCGTGAAGCCAGACAGGTATTGAGGGAGGTTCAGGAGGAGCTGACCGCCCAAAGAATTCCTTTCGACGAGCAAATGCCCCTGGGTGTCATGATCGAGGTTCCTTCCGCAGTGGCCGTGGCCGACCTGCTGGCGAAGGAAGTGGACTTCTTCAGTATCGGGACCAATGACTTGATCCAGTACAGCCTGGCCATCGATCGCGTGAACGAGCACATCGCCTACCTTTATGAACCGTTGCATCCCGCGGTCCTGCGGTTTATCCGACAAACGGTGGATGCAGCTCACAAGGCGAAAATCCGGGTCTCCATCTGCGGGGAGATGGCGGGTGAATCGCTTTACGTTCCCATCCTGCTGGGACTGCAGCTCGATAGTTTGAGCATGAATCCCCAGTCCATTCCCCGGGTCAAGAACCTCATCTGCCGCTCCAAGATGCGGGAATGCCGACGCTTTGTGGCCAAGGTGCTGCAAATGAGTACGGCCGAAGAGATCAGCGCATTGTTGCAGGAAATGGTGGTTAAGACCTTTCCCGAAGAGTTCAAGGTCTTTGACCCCAGCACTCTGACTATCGATGGAAGCAATTCTTACAAACGCAAGAAGCGCATGAAAAACAAAGTGCGAAAATCTGAGGAAACATCCTGAGCCGGTACGGACCCCTATGACCAAGAAGACCCCCACTGTCAACACTGCAAACCGTCTCGTCTGCCAGAACAAGAAGGCTTACCATGACTATGAAATCATGGAAAAACTGGAAGCCGGAATCGTTCTCCTGGGAACGGAAGTCAAATCCCTGCGAGAGGGACGCGCCAACCTGAAGGACAGCTACGCCAAAATAACCAGGGGGGAAGTCTTTCTCTACGGTCTCCACATCAGCCCGTATTCCCATGCCTCCTATGACAATCACGACCCCGAAAGGGTCCGCAAACTGCTCCTCCACAATACCGAAATCAAGCGACTTGTGGGAAAGACTCAGGAACGGGGATTTTCACTCATACCCCTGAAAATCTACTTCAGCCATGGCCGAGCCAAGGTCGAGCTGGGCCTGGCGCGAGGCAAGAAGCTCTACGACAAGCGGGAAAGCCTGAAGCGGAAGGAAGAAACACGCGAGATGGACCGCCTCCGCAAGCAGCGCAGGGAATCCTGAAGGAGAAGGCCATTGTGGATATCCGGGAAAAGATCAAACGCCTTCAAGAGCTTTACGGTCAGTTTGAAGCCGAGGCCCAGCCGTACCTGGCCTCTGCTGTCTGTGCCCCCGGCTGTGCAGATTGTTGTACGAATGTCGGCAGTGTGGATGCCACCACTCTCGAGGGGTGGGTCATTCTGAGGCACCTGCAGTCCTGCCCTACAGCCCTGCAGAAGGATTTTGCCAGGCGGCTGAAGCAAAACCGCAAGATGAAAATGGAATCCAAGTATGCGCGCTGTGCCTTTCTGGAAAAGGACAACAGGTGCGGCATCTATGCCGTCCGTCCTTTCAGCTGCCGTCGTCTTTATTCCATCAGGAAGTGCGGTGAAACAGGCCCCACCGTGCACCGCCAGGCCTGGGAACTGGCCGAAAGCACTGTAACCGCCATTCAATCCCTCGACGACACCGGCTATTCGGGCCACATCTCGTACGTGCTTCAGCTTCTGAATGACACCGCATTTCGGAAAGTTTATCTCGACGATCTGTTTTCTCCCGAAGCCATTCGGGACTATGCGCGGAGTCATGACCTCGTCATCAACCGATTTGCCAACCTTTCCTCATCACCGGCCCCGCGGTGACTCAATGACGAACCGGAATTCCCCATGCGATCCCTGCAGCTGAAGGCTGTTCAACAACTTTATCTTCTCGAAAGCCCCGTTCCCAACCCTGGCCCCGGCGAAGTGCTGATCAAAGTGTCGCATTGCGCGTTGTGCCGCACGGACGCCAAAATGTTGCAGCAGGGCCAGAGGGACCTGGTGCTTCCAAGGATCCTCGGACATGAAATTTGCGGCACCCGTGTGGAAACGGGCGAACGATTTGCCGTCTGGCCTGGCCAGTCCTGCGGCCTATGTCCACCCTGTGCCGGGGGATGGGAAAACCTCTGCTCCCGGATGAAGATCGTCGGTTTTCATATGGATGGCGGCTTTGCCGAGTATGTGAAGATTTCAAAATCGAGCCTGTTGAAGGTCCCTGAAAGCCTGCCGGATCCTCTGGCCTGCCTGGCAGAGCCGCTTGCCTGTACCCTCAATGCTCTCGAGCAGGGTAAGGTGAGCAAGGATCAAACCATCCTGATTTACGGCGGGGGGCCCGTGGGGCTGATGATGGCCATGGCCGCAAAATCTTTGGAGGCAAACCCCTTTGTCGTGGAACAGAACCCGGTGAAATTTCAAAGGAGCGAAAAATTTCGTAGAGCATTGGGGATCGAGGGCGCCCTGGATTGTCATTCTTTCCATTCCTCCACATTCGACGTCGTCGTCAATGCTGCCCCCTCTCCAGGAATCCTCCCCGAGGGAATCGGCAAGCTGAAGGCTGGAGGATGCTTCTGCCTCTTCAGCGGGTTGACGGGCGATACCGCATTTCCCGCATCGCTGCTCAACGAAATCCATTATCGACAGCTGCACCTTGCCGGGGCGTACGGATGCACCCGGCGACAGATGGAATGGGCACTGACGCTGCTGGCTGCTCTACCGGAGCCGGCTGCCTGCCTCATTGATGGAATCATCGACCTGGAAGAAATCCCGGCAGCTCTCGAGGCCATTCTTGCAGGAAATGCGCTGAAATTCATCGCCAAATTGTAGAAAGGATCACCCATGGCTTCAGAGGCTCAATTGCGTGAATTCGGGCGCCTCATCTGTTCGGTAGCCGCCGGCAGGTTCATGTCCCGGCAAGAATCGGCGGACGCATACCGCCAGGTCATATTGAACGAACAGCCGGAGTTGCAGCAGGGAGCCTTCCTCATGGCCCACATCACGCGAGGACCCTCCACCGAGGAGCTGTCGGGAGCATGGGATGCCCTGGACCGCTATGACACGGCCAAGATCCACACGCAGTTGACGGGCCCCATCTGCGATATCGTGGGCACGGGATCGGACCCTCTCAAGACCATCAACTGCTCGACGCCTGCGGCCCTCATCGCTGCGGCCTGTGGGCTGCCTATCGCAAAAAAAGGGGCTCGACTGGTCACCGGTGTCTCCGGAGCGTCGGATATATTCGAAATCTTCGGCATCGATCTCAATGCCCCCCTTTCTCTGGCCGAGAAAGCCCTCAACACGCATGGACTCTGTTACCTCCCCGGAGAGAGCTTTCTCAAATCCGGCTGGGCGAGACTGATTCAGTCCATGCGGTTCACTTCGGCCTTCAATATCATCGGCCCCCTCACCCGGCCCTGCGGCAAGACCAATTCCATCGTGATCGGCGCTTACGCTCCGCATGTTTGCGATCAACTGATCGATGTACTCAAGGAGATCGCCATGCCGGCGGCCCTGGCCCCTTTCGGCATGGTGGAGGGGATGGATCCGGACCTCGGCATGGATGAGTTTTCACTTTCCGGCCCCACACGCGTCGTAGAACTGCGCGGGGATCAAACACAGGTTTACGAGATCACCCCGCAGGACTTCGACTTGAAGAGTGTTCAGTTTTCACACATTGCAAGCCTTGGAACCGCAAGCGAAAATGCGCGGGCCATCCTGGAAGTCCTTTCGGGCCGATACGATATCCCGCGGGCAGATTTCTTCTGCATGAACGCGGCGGCGGCCCTGTACATTGCAGGGTTTGTCCCCTCCTACTCCAAGGGGACCGCACTGGCAAAAGAAGCTTTGGCCACAGGAAAGGCCCTCCAAAAATTGAACGAATTGCGTGAGGTTCAGGGAAAGCATTGAGGGAAGTTTGGCAGAGGAAGCGTCAGCACGGAAGAAGCTCTTGCATGGATTTCACTGAAGGTGGTCCGGCAGAGGGTTCACGCCCGCTGCCGGACCGGAAAACTTGAACCCTCGCCGGAGCGGACGCCTCCTCCTAATGTCTGAAAGGAATTTAAAAGGATGCCGCGATGCGGATCCCACCAAAAACATGATCAGCGTCTCCATCCCAGGAGGTGGCTTCGATCCGATCGGAAGCCTCGTTCGACAGAGGGAATGCATAGCCGATTCTCGGCGACAGGGTGAGATACTTGCCGAGGGGAATGTTCAGAGCAGCGGACAGTGTCCCTGCAGTGAACGCTGAATAATCCCCCTCCTTGCCGGATGAATCCAGGAGAGTGTCATCGTCATCGAGGGTCTGATAGCCGAAGCTGGTTCCCAGATCGACACTCATCCCGCACCAGGGCAGTGGGAAATTGCGGGAAAGATCCAACTGCACCCACCAGCCCGGGAAATGTCCGACTTCACGATAGGCCGTCAGGGCGATGTTCACCCACGGAAAGGCGTAGGAAAGCCCCCCGAAGACTTCAAAAGAATCGTCCCCCACCAGTGAATAGTAGACGGTCCCTACGGTTCCGTTGATCCCCTTGAACAACTCATGCGTGTAGGACAGCGTCACATCGGTTTCGTTCCAATTGGTGCCGTCTGTACCCTCTCCAAAACCCTCCGCCTCGTCCGTGTCCAGGTTTCCCCAGAAATTGACCGCAAACCCTTTGTAACTTGCTGTGAAGGACGGCTGGATGACGACACTGTCTTTGCTGAACGCCACTCCCCTGAAGATGTATTGACTCAGGGCATCGACATAGATGTCCGCTTTCGGCTTTTCTACTTCTTCAGCTTTCACTCCATTGACACTCATGACAAGACCCACGCCAAATATCGCCATCACCACTACCCACTTCCACGCATTTTCCCTGCATCTCTTCATTGATCCATCCTCCCCACTGCGAACATGCTCATTCCACAAGACGCTGCCTCCATTGCCGGAATCGACCGACGCCGACCTCAACTCCAGGCCCCATTGAGTGTCACGGCGCGCCGGTTAGGGTAAAAGACAACCACGCCCTTCCCGAAAGTGCTCACGGTCCGGGTTTGGGAACGCCCTGCGTCCCTTCTCCCATGACAGTTTCGTTGGGAGACGTCTTTGCAGTGAATGCGCCAAGAGATGGAAAAAGGTCTTCTGAAGGGAGGGGGCACCTGGACGGGTGAAGGAGCTTGGATGCTCCGCCAAACTATCTTATCGTTATCATTTTAAATTATATTCAGAAAACAGATGAGGCGGCATGCGGGGAAATGATATGTTGCATGGTGAAGGGGAAGATATTTTTCTGAAAACAATCAAAAAAAAGACATTTTTGTTTTATTTTCATTATAGAGAATGGCC